>CAZCFU010000110.1:0-5475 GCA_964498005.1 uncultured Oscillospiraceae bacterium
GACAACTCGGGTATGAACCGAGTGCTCTAGCCAACTGAGCTACGCCGCCATGTTGCCGCCCCGACAGGGGCAAGAGTTACTATACATCATTTTCTGAGAAATGTCAACCCTTTTTTCCGCAAACAATGGCTTTTATCCCAGAGGATTTCCGCGTTCCCCGTCCCGTCGGGCCAGCTCTGCCTGGAAGTCCGCCGCGGTCCGCTTGACGGCGGCGATCTTGTCCCAGCTCTCCAGATATTCCTTGGCGTATTTTGGGTTATTCAGCCGGACGATCTTCCGCTCCTCTAAATCCACCAGCTTAGTGATCCCCCCGGCGCCCAGGGACAGCACGGTCTGCAATTCCTCCATCATCACGATGTTGTAGGCGCACACCGCCCCCGGCTTTGTCCAGCCCACGTTTTCAAAGGAGCCGGACATATACTTCTGCCGGTAGAGGTAATAGGGCGCGTATCCCGCCTCCCGCAGGCGCCGGCCGGCCAGAGCCAGCATGGCCTCCACCGTCTCGGGGGCACACAGTTCCCCGCCCGCCCCAGTGGGGCCCTCCTCAATGAGTTTGGAGCCCTTTTTCAGCGCCAGGGTGTGGACGGTGATGTTGGCCGGATCCATATCCAGCACCTTTTCCAGCGTCCGCCCGAAGCCTTCCAGGGTATCTGTGGGCAGTCCGGCGATGAGATCCATGTTCACCATACCGCCGAAGTGTTTTTGCGCCAGCCCCACGGCTTCCACAATTTCCGCGGCGGTGTGGGCGCGGCCCATGGCGCGCAGCACCCCGTCCTCCATGGACTGCGGGTTGATGGAGATGCGGTGGATGCCATGGGCCTTCAGCGTCTCCAGCTTGTTTGCGGTGATGGTGTCCGGCCGTCCGGCTTCCACAGTGAACTCGGAGCAGCGCTCCATGGGCAAACAATTTTCCACAGCGGATAAAACTTTGTGGAGCTGTTCCGCCGACAAGGTAGTGGGGGTGCCGCCCCCCATATATGCCGAGCCGATGTACAGCCCCCGCTCCCGGAGCAGGCTGCCCGCCAGCTCGATCTCCCGGCACAGGGCGTCCACATAGGGCTCCACCAACGCCAGAGACCGCTTCACGTCGGCGGAGATGAAGGAGCAGTAGGCGCACCGGGTGGGGCAGAAGGGCACGCCGATGTAGAGGGCCAGACCGTCCGGTTCCAGCCCCCGCTTCACGTCCAGCGCCGCCTTGGCGCACTCCACCGCCAGCGCCGCCCGGGGCGCGGACACGTGGTATTCCTTTTGAAGCTCCCGTTCCGCCTGTTTCGCCGTTTTGCCCGCCAGCATGGCGCGGGTGGGCAACTTGACGGGCCGCACCCCGGTGAGGGAACCCCAGGGCAGCTCATGGCCCAGCAGGGCGGTGCCGGCCTGGTAGAACGCCTGCTTCAAAGCGTGGGAGACGGTGTGGTACACCGCCTCGTCCGGCTCATCCAGCTTTTCCGAGGGAAAGCGCGCCACGCCGTTCCGATACTGGCCATCCAACTTCACCAGTACGCTCACGCTGGCCTTTTTTGCCCCCCGGCTCAGGGCGATCATAACGCCCCGCTCCCCGCCCAAGTCCTTTGGAAGGACGTCCGGGTACTCCGGCTTTTCCCCGGGGAACAGGGTTAACAGCATCTGCTCGGTGGGAAAGCGGTATCTCTCCGGCTTCCAGGGCCAATTGTGTTCCGTGAACCAGATCTTCATCTCAGCCCCTCATGGCCGCCTTGAGGCAGTAGTTGCTCTTGCGCTCCCGCTCCAGGGTGGACTGCCCCTCGTGGCCGGGCAGCACCCGGTAATCCCCCTCCAACTGGCCCAGCCGCTTCAGGGACTTCATGATCTGCCCCTCATCGCCCCCGGGCAGGTCGGTGCGGCCCATGGAGCCCTCGAACAGGGTGTCCCCGGTGAACAGCACGTCCTCCGAGCGCAGGGTCACCGAGCCGGGGGTGTGGCCCGGGGTCTCCAAAACTTCCACATCAATGCCCGCGATGTTCACCACGTCCCCCTCCTTGTATGGGGTGACGTCCCCAAAGGAGCGGACGGTGGGGAAGGTCTGGCCAAAAACCTGGGTAGTCTCGCCCTCCCCGATGTCGGCGGGGTGGCAGTAGACAGGCAGGTCTGGCCACTCCTCCCGCAGGCCGGGAATGCCCAAAATGTGGTCAAAGTGCCCGTGGGTGAGGAGGACGGCTTCCGCCTCCAGCCCGTTCTGGACCATCCACTGGGCCACCTGTTCCCCCTGGTCGCCGGGATCCACGATGCCGCACTTGTACCCGCCGTCCTGGCGGAAAATATAGCAGTTGGTACCGATCTGGCCCAAGCGCAATACGCTGATTTCCATAGCTACCACCTCAAACATATTCTTACTGTTCATCATACGATATTTCGCTTCATTTGTAAATAAAAACCGTCCGGCATATTGCCGGACGGTTTTCGCTTTACATCTTACCGGGGTCGTAGGCCACCACCGTGCGGCGGTTGGGCTCGGTGCCGGTGGAGAAAGTGCTCACGCCGGGGTAATCCTGAAGGGCGGTGTGGATCACGTGCCGCTCGTAGGCGTTCATGGCCTCCAGGGTGATGTTCCGGCGGTACTTGACCACCTTGCCCGCCGTTTTACGGGCCAGGCGGTTGAGGGACTCTTCCCGGCGGGCCCGGTAGCCCTCGGCGTCCACATGGATGCGCGCCCGGTGGCTGCGGCCCTTATTGACGGCGTAGCCGGTGAGCTGCTGGATGGCGTCCAGGGTCTCGCCCCGGTGGCCGATGAGGGCGCCCATATTCTCGCCCTCCAGCACCACCTGGTAGGTGTCGCCCTCCTTTGTGACCACGGGGGTGGCTTCCACGCCCATGTGCTGGAACAGCCCGGTCTGGAACTTGACGATGGCCGCGGCCACGTCGTCGTCCACACCCTCACCCTTGGCAGTCTGAGACTGGACAGGCTGGGACTGAGTGGCCGGCTTGGGTTCGGCCTTGGGGGCCGGCCGCGTCTGAGGCTTAGGCTGCGCCTTGGGGGCGGGGCGCTCCGCGCGGGGCGCTGTGGGCCTCTCCGGCTTGGGGGCCGGGGCGGGCTTTTCCTCCACCACGGGGGGCGCGGGCTTGGGCTCGTCGGGGGCCTCATAGGTAAGCTTCACTTTGGCGGGGACGGAGCCGATGCCCAAAAAGCCGGTCTTACCCCGATCCAAAATTTCAACGGACACGTCGTCCCGATCCAGACCGAGATAGGCCAGCCCCTTGGCAATGGCCTCATCCTCCGTCTTGGCGGTAAATTCCATATATTTCAGCACAAAACTGCACTCCTTACTATGAAATCTGGTGTTTACTGCTCTTCGCCGTCGTCGGCGTAGGCTTCCTCATAATCCCCGTCGTCGGCGCTCTCATCCGCGGGGGGTTCAACGGCGGCCTGCTGGTTCCTGGCTTTCTCCGCTTTCTCCGCCTGGTCGAGCAGCGACCGGTTGGATTCGGCGAGGATCTCCTTTTCCTCCTCCGTCAGCTCCTTGGGCTCCTCTTCCACGGGCTTGGCGGGGCCGTTGGGGTCGTAATAGGGGGTGATGGGATAGCGGTTGGGGTCGTAGGCGCGGCCCCGGGCATAGGCCCGCAGGCCCTCCCGGCTGGCGGACTTGTCCACGCCCGGCTCCTGCTTTTTCTTCTGCTTCTGCTTCTTGGGATCCTTGCCGGCGGCGATGGCGGCGGCCTTCTTCTCGGCGGCGACGCGGCGGCGCTCCTTCTCGGCCTCCTTGGCCTTTTTCGCCTGCTCCTCCATCTCCTTCTGGGCGGCCTCGTAATCCTTGCGGAGCAGGCGGCCGCAGATGATCTCCTGCACCATGCCCAGCACGGAGTTGGCGATCCAGTAGATACACATACCGGCGGGGAGGGCGAAGCCGATCCACAGCGACATGACAGGGCCCATCAGGATGAGGGACATATTCATCTTGGGGGGTTCCTTGTCCTTATTCATCTGGTTAGTCCTCTGGGTAACCAGCATGGTGACCACGGACAATCCCGCCGAGATCACCGGCAGCAGGAACAGGCCCAGGGATCCCCAGGTGATCCCGCCCTCCCAGAATTTCCACGTAGGCACCTGGGACAGGTCGATGCCGAAGAAGTCAAAGTTGATGACGAACATCCCGGCGGCGGACACGCCCGCGGCTGTAGCGGCGGCCTTGGCGGTCTCCAGGTTGCCGGCGTTCAGCATGGAGCTCAGGATCAGCTCGTTGGAGCCGCCGGCAATGAAGCCGGTCATGCCCACGGCATCGGCCACGGCGGCGGTAGCCTGCTCGGTGAGGCTCATCATGTACTTCAGGGGGCGGCGGATGATGGCGTACAGCGGCCACAGGATGAACAGCGGGATCATAGACCAGCCGCACCCGCCCATGGGGTTGACGTTGTTCTCGGTGTAGAACTTCTGGACCTCCTGGTTATAGCGCTCCTTGTCGTTGCCGCAGCGCTTCTGGATCTCTTTGATCTGTTCGTTGACCACGTTCATCTTGATCATGCTCTTTTTGCCCTTCAGGTTCAGGGGGAAGAGGATGATCTTGATCACGACCGTAAACAGGAACAGGGCGATGCCGTAGCTGTTGAACACCTCGCAGAACAGCTTCAGCAGCCAGCTGAACGGCATCATGAGTATCTGCCAAATATCCATATCTGGCCTCCTAAATTTTTCGGATTTTCTTCGGTGGGACGGGGTCGTAGATAAAGGTTTTCTGCCGGTGGAAGGGGTGGCAGCGCATGATCCGCCACAGGGCCAGCGCCCCGCCCTTGACGGCGCCGTGGACCTCCACCGCCTCCAGCGCGTAGGTGGAGCAGGTGGGGATGAACCGGCAGCAGGGCGGGCGGTTTGGGGAGACGTCCCGGCGGTACCGGCGGATCAGGGCCAGCAGCAGCCGCTTCATTTGACCCCTTCCTTTTTGAGCAGCTCCAGCTTGTCCGCCAGCTTCAAAAAGGATTTTTCCAGCTGACCATATTGGCTGGACGCGGCCCGAACTCGGGCTACTACCACCACGTCCGCCCCGGACACGAGCTTATCCTCGTTGAGGCGGTAGATCTCCCGCAGGCGGCGGCGGACCCTGTTGCGCACCACCGCGCAGCCCACCTTGGTGGACACGGTGAGGCCCAGCCGGTTGTTCTTTTGGCCGTTGCGCCGGACGTAGAGGGCCAGACGGCCGTCGGCGGCGGTTTTTCCCCTGCTATAAGCTCTGCGGAACAGGTGGTTTTCCTTCATCGACGCGGTTCTCTTCATGTGAACCTCCGTTGGACATTGTCGCGCTTCTTGTCATGCTTCGGGATAAACGGACACAGGGGCGAGGGAAATCTCCCGCGCCCCGGTCTATTGTTTATCCCGATGTGTGCGCCATCAGTGGCTCAGGCGGGCGCGGCCCTTCGCGCGGCGGCGGGCCAGGACCTTGCGGCCGTTGCTGGTGGCCATGCGCTTACGGAAGCCATGGACCTTGGAACGCTGACGCTTCTTGGGCTGATAGGTACGCTTCATGCGGGAAC
>CAZCFU010000111.1:0-5455 GCA_964498005.1 uncultured Oscillospiraceae bacterium
CTGGTCACCTGGGCCACCAGGCCGCGGGCGACCAATTCATCGTAAATTGTCATCGCCCTTCTCCTTTTCATTTTTTGGAACAGAAAGCCCCCTGTCCCATAGGGACAGAGGGCGAAAGCTCGCGGTACCACCTCTGTTTTGCCGCCTTCTCGCAAAGCGCGGCCTCAGGGAGTCCCCAGCAGGACCCCGGCGCTGTACCGGGCGCACCCGTCCGACCCTACTGGGGAATGGTAAAATTCCCGTTCAGGCGGCTGCTCCGAGGGG
Organism: uncultured Oscillospiraceae bacterium; assembly: GCA_964498005.1. GTDB lineage: Bacteria > Bacillota > Clostridia > Oscillospirales > Oscillospiraceae > Enterenecus. Next base: position 265 of record CAZCFU010000111.1, read on the forward strand.
TATTCGCCAACGGTTCCTGTCCCCCTTTCACCAAACGGGGGCTCTCTGGGCAGGAGGGCCTTTGGCTACTGATCCTCATCCTCGCATTGACAGGATGATATCACAAGAAATATCCTTTGTCAAATCCTTTTTATTGGGGAAGCAATCCGAAATGCCGCAGGGCTTTGGATACGCCGTCGTTTTCAACGGTATCCGTGACATGATCGGCCATGGCTTTCACCTTGTCCTCGCCGTTGCCCATGGCCACGCTGATCCCGGCCTGGGCCATCATGCTCATGTCGTTCTCCCCGTCGCCAAAGGCCATGACTTCCTCCCGGGTGAAGCCATACCGCTCCATGGTCGCGAGAACGCCCACGCCCTTGCCGCCGTCCCGGGGCATGATGTCGATGCCCTTCGGGTGCCAGCGGGTATAGGTACAGCCCGGCATGACGTCCAGGAACAGCTTTTCCTCCCCGGAGGGGACAAAGGGGACGAACTGGTACACCTTGCCCTCCAGCAGCTGCTCCAAAGGGCACACCGGGTACAGATCCGTGTGGAGGAACTCATAGATTTCACGCACCCGGTCATTGATCTGAGTGAGGTAGCTCTCCCCGTTCCCTTCCAGCAGGGCGGGGATGGCGGGGTTGTCCAGCAGCACCTGGTAGGCTCCCCGCATATCGTCCAAATCAATGGGCCTGTCCCGGTAGGGAATGCCGTCCCCGTCACAGCAGAACTGGCCGTTGATGGTCACATAGCCGTCAAACCGCGCTCCCCGCAGCATCCCGGTGTTCTCCAGATCCTGCAGAGCCCGGCCGGAGCAGATGAAGATCTTGATCCCTCGCTCCCGCAGGGCGGCCAGGTCGGCCAGCAGCCGGTCGGAGAGAAATTTCTGCCGGAAGGATACCAATGTGCCGTCAATGTCAAAAAATATGGCCTTTATCATGATTTTGCCAGCGCTCCTGTCTTGTATTGTTCCGCTGTGGACAGCAGCTCCTCCGCGCCCTCCAGCATGACGGCGGTGGTTTGGCCGCCGCTGAGGCGGGCCAGCTCCTCCCGGCGCTGGGCGCGATCCAGCCGCTCCACACGGGTGAACGTCCGCCCGTCCGCCTCGCCCTTTTCCACGGAGAAATGAATGTCACCCATGGCGGCGATCTGGGGCAGGTGGGTGACGCACAGCACCTGCCGCCCCTTGGAAACCTCGAACAGCTTCCGGGCCACCTTCACCGCCGCCCGGCCGGACACACCGGTGTCCACCTCGTCGAAGATCAGGGTGGACACCTGCTCTGTCTCCGCCAGCACGTTCTTCAGCGCCAGCATGATCCGGGACAGCTCACCGCCGGAGGCGATCTTATTGATGGGTTTCAGCGCCTCGCCCACGTTGGCGGACATGAGGAAGCGCACCGTGTCCATGCCGGTGGCGTCCATGCCGTCAGGGGCGTCCTTGGGGGCGAACTCCACCTGGAACTGCACCCGGGGCATATCCAGCTGCTTCAGCTCGGACTGGATGCGTTTGGCCAACTGCTCCGCCGCCTTGTGCCGCTGGGCGGAGAGGGCTTTGCCCAGCTTCTCCGCTTTGTCCAGGGCTTTTGCCAGCTCCTTGTCCAGCCGTGCCATACGATCCTCGGAAAACTGGATGGCGTCCAGCTCCTGACGGCACTTGTCCAGATAGGCCAGCATTTCCTCCACGCTGCTCCCGTACTTTTTCTTCAGGCGGTACAGCAGATCCAGCCGCTCCTCGATCTCGTCCAGTTCACCGGGGTAGAAGTCCAGGGTGCCCCGCAGATCCCGCACCAGCTCCGCCAGGTCGTCCACGTCGCAGCGCAGTTGGGCGGCCTTTTCCGACAGCTCGTTCAAATCGCCGCTGTACCGGCCCCCTTGGGCCAAGCGGTTCTCCGCCTCCATGAGCAGGGAGACGGCTCCCTCGCCGTCCTCGCCGCCGGTGAGGGCCTGCCAGGCCCCGTCCACCGCGTCGGTGAGGCGCTCGGCGTTGCGCAGCACCTCCCGCCGCTGGGACAGCTCCTCGTCCTCGCCCTCCCGCAGCTGGGCGCGCTCCAGCTCCTCGATCTGATAGGTCAGGGTGTCCACCCGTCGGGCTTTCTCCCCGTCGTCCATCTGGAGCCGCTCCAGCTCCCGGCGCAGATCCCGCACCTGGGCGTAGGCAGCGGAAAAGGCCGACAGGCTCTCCTCCGTGCCGCCAAAGCTGTCCAGGTAGTCCAGGTGGCACTCCTCGTCCAGCAGCTGCTGGCCGTCGTGCTGGCCGTGGACATTCACCAGCTGGCAGCCCAGCTCCCGCAGCTGGGTGACCAGCAGGGGCCGCCCGTTTACCCGGCACACGTTTTTGCCGTCCCCCTGGATGGCGCGCTCGATGAGCAGCTCTCCGTTCTCATCCGGGCCGATGCCCTGCTCCTCGAACCAAGGCAGGGGAGGGAGGTTCCGAAACAGGGCGGACACCCGGGCGGATTTGGCCCCGGTGCGGATGAGATCCCGGCTGGTGCGCTCCCCCATGATGGCGCCGATGGCATCGATGACGATGGATTTGCCCGCGCCGGTCTCACCGGTGAGTACGTTGAAGCCCTTGTCAAAGGTGATGTCCGCCTGGGAGATCACCGCGATATTCTCGATATGCAGCAAGCTGAGCAAGATCCCTCACCCCTCCAGCATGGATTCGATCGCCTGGGCCAGTTCCTCCGCCACCTGGTTGGTGCGCATGATGAGGATGGCGGTGTCATCTCCCGCCAGGGAGCCCACCAGCCCATTCAGCTCCATGCCGTCCAGCGCGGCCCCGGCGGCGGGGGCCAGACCGGGCATGGTTTTGACCACCACGATATTCTGGGCCACGTCGCAGGAGGTGACGCCCTCCTTGAAAATATTCTGGAGCCGGCCCGCCAGCGCCTGCTTCGCGGGCCGGGCGGTGGACGCCACATAGTGATAGCTCCCGCCCTCTCCGGGCTGCTTGACCAGATTCAGTTCCTTGATGTCCCGGGAGATGGTGGCCTGAGTGGCCCGGATGCCGCATTTGCGCAGCTGATCCAGCATCTGTTCCTGGGTCTCGATATCCTGCTCGCCGATGATGCGCAGGATCTCCGCTTGTCGTTTGGACTTCAACACATTCACGCCTTTCCCAGTTTTTGATTGATCCGCTCGTAAAAGCTCCGGCCGGTGAGCTTCACCAGCTGAGTGGCCTGCCGGGATCGGCGGCATTCCACCCAGTCCCCGGGCTGGACCCGGAAGGCCCTGCCCCCGTCCACCGACAGATAGGCGGTCTTTTTGCCCCCCGGTGTCAGCCGCGCGCCCACCGTCCGGTTTGCCCCCAGCACAAAGGGCTTGGCGTGGAGGGAGTGGGCACAGATGGGGGCGATGATGATGTTTTCCGCGGTGGGTTCCACGATGGGGCCCCCCGCCGCCATGGAGTAGGCGGTGGAGCCGGTGGGGGTTGCCACCACCAGCCCGTCCCCGGAAAAGGAGGAGATGACCACCCGGTCGCCCGTCACCTCCAGATCCAGCACCCGGGCCACAGCTCCTTTGGTGAGCACCGCGTCGTTGAGAGCCTGATCCGAGAAGACGCAGTGTCCCTCCCGGCGGACGCAGACGTCCAGCATCATCCGCCGCTCAATGCCGAATTTTCCACCGGCCAGTCGGGCCAGCAGGGACAGTTCGCCATGCTCCAGCTCGGCCATGAAGCCGATGCTGCCCAGGTTTACCCCAAGAATAGGGATGCCCCGGGCGTTGGCCTCGTGGGCGGCGTGGAGGATGGTGCCGTCCCCACCGAAGCACACCAGCACGTCGGCGTCCTTCAGCTCCTCCTCCAACTGGCCCAGGACCACCCCGGAGGGCAGCTCCAGCCTGCTGCCCTGATCCAGATCAAAGGGGAGGCAGATGGCGGTCCGCGCCCCGGCATTTTCCAGGATGCGCTGGGCGGATTGGGCCGAGCGCAGGCCCCGGTCGCGGTATGGGTTGGGGCTGAGCACGATCTTCATGGTTCTTCTCTCCTCAGCGTCTGGTGGGAGCGCTCCACCAGTTCCTTCAGATCACAGTCAAAATTTTCTCCGGCGCCGGTGTGCAGATAGCCTAGGTATTCAATGTTTCCCTCTGGCCCCCGAATGGGTGAAAAGTCTAAACCCTTGACAGAGAAATCCGCCTGAGTGGCGTGGATCAGGAAGTGCTCCAAGACCTCCAAATGAACCGCCGGATCCCGGACGACGCCCTTCTTGCCCACCTTGTCCTTCCCGGCCTCAAACTGGGGTTTCACCAGGGCGGCAATCTGGCCGTCCGGGGCCATCAGCGGCCGCAGTGCGGGCAGGATCAGCCCCAGGGAGATGAAGGACACGTCGATGGAGGCAAAGTCCAGCGGTTCGGGGATTTGTTCTGTGGTAAGATACCGGGCGTTGGTGCGCTCCAGGCACACCACCCGGGGATCGCTGCGGATAGACCAGGCCAGCTGGCCGTAGCCCACGTCCACGGCGTACACCTTTGCCGCGCCGTTTTGCAGCATACAGTCGGTGAAGCCGCCGGTAGAGGCCCCGATGTCGGCGGCGATTTTATCCGTCAAAGTGATAGGGAAGGACCGCATGGCCTTCTCCAGCTTCAGCCCGCCCCGGCTGACATAGCGCGGCTGGCCGCGCACCTCCAAAGGGGCGGCTTCGTCCAGGGTGAGGCCGGGCTTGTCGCACCGCCGCTCCCCGGAGTACACCAGGCCCGCCATGATGACGGCCTGGGCCTTTTGGCGGCTCTCCATGAGGCCCCGCTCCACCAGCAGCAGATCCACCCGTTTTTTAGCCATTTGCCATCACCTCCAGCGCCTTGTGGGCGATGGACGCGCCATCGATGCCGCACAGCGCGCGCAGCTCGGCTACGGTGCCGTGCTGGACAAAGCGGTCGCCCAGGTTCACCAGGACCAATCTGACGCCGCTCACGCCCCGCAGGGCCAGCTCGGCGGCGACGCGCTGCCCCACGCAGCCCGTGTCCATACACTCCTCCGCCACCAGCAGGATCCCGGTTTTCTGGGCGCAGGCGGACACGGTGTCCACATCCAGAGGGGAGATGCTGTTCCACTTCACCACCTGGGCGGATGTTCCCGTTTCCTCCAAAAGCCTCGCCGCCGCCAGGGCCTCGTTGACCATGGTGCCATAGGCGGCGATGGTCACGTCCGTGCCGGGACGGATCACGCTGGCCCCCTCGATGCCGCACAGGGCGGAGAACTCCCCCTCGCCCC
>CAZCFU010000112.1:0-5384 GCA_964498005.1 uncultured Oscillospiraceae bacterium
TGACCCCGGCCCCCATGGCCAGCACGTTGGCGTCGTTGTGGCGGCGGGTCATCTCAGCGGACAGGGGCTCGTGGCACAGGGCGCACCGCACGCCCTTTACTTTGTTGGCCACCATGGACACGCCGATGCCGGTGGTGCAGAGGACGACGCCCCGCTCACAGGCTCCGTCCGCCACCAACTGGGCGGCGGGGCGGGCAAAGTCGGGGTAGTCGCAGCTGTCCAGGCTGTTGGTGCCGCAGTCGGTCACCTCATGGCCCTGCTCTAACAGGTGGGCTTTCAGCCGCTCCTTCAGCTCATACGCGCCGTGGTCGCAGGCAATGGAAATTTTCATACCCTCAAATCCTCTCTGTTCAAAGTTTGTGAAGCACCGGCTTGCGGCGCTCGTAGGTGGTCACGCGGTCAAACCCCGCCGCCTTAATCATTCCCAATGCCTGGGGGATGCCCTTTGCCACGTCCTCGGCCCGGTGGGCGTCCGCCCCCACGGTGACCAGCCTGCCGCCGCACTCCTTGAACCAGGCCAGCAGGGGGGGCCAGGAGCCCAGATCCTCGCCCCGGCACACGTTGACCTCCATGGCGTGGTCGGTCTTGGCCACCTCGGTGAAAATAGCCCGCACCCGCTCCTCGTAATCGGTGATGGACAGCTCCACCCCGTCCCGGTGGATGTACCGCAGGGGGTAGACGATGTGGGCCAGGCTGTCGTAGCAGTCGGGGCATTGGGTCACCAGCGTCCAAGTGTGATCCAGGGTGCTTTCCATGGCGCGGCGGGACAGCGCCATATTGTCGTGGAAATCGGAGAAGTACAGATCCTGGTCCCCCTCCATGCCGATCCAGTTGTGGAGGGAGCCCAGTACGAAGTCCAGCTCGTCACCGCCCTGGGCCAGCACTTCCCGGGCGGCGTCCGGGTCATAGGGCGCGGAGCCCAGCTCGATCCCAAGGCGGAGGATGAGCCTGTCCCCCACCTCCCGCTTCACCGCCCGGTACTGCTCCTTGGCGGCGGGCCAGTCGAAGGGGCCGGCGGGCGATCCGTCGAAGTTCAAAAGGTCATGGTGGTCGGTGACGCAGAACTCCCGCAGGCCGGCGGCAATGGCGGCCCGGGCGGTGTCGGACAGCTCTGCCCGACTGTCGTGGGAGATTTTCGTGTGGCTGTGGATGTCGCAGAGATACATAATCATATCACCCGAATAAAACATAATTGAGGCGCGCTTCCCCTCGCAGGGGGTGGCCTCCGGCGGGTTACTTTCTCTCGCGCGAGAGAAAGTAACCAAAGAGCGCGCCCAAGGGGCAGAGCCCCTTGGGTATCCCCGTGCCGCGCCCGGGCCAAGCGCATTGATACGGCTATTGCGTCTGACGAATGGAACTCACTTCGTTTTCCGGCCCTCATAGGGCCTGATTTGGCGGTGAACCAAGCTTGAGCGCGCTCCTGTCAACGCCTTCCTGTATCCACGCATACGGTTTGCGGCGGGTCAGCGCTCATAACGGCCAACTTGGGAACCAGCGCAGGAAATAGGTGCTATACCAGGTTGGCACATAGATGCCGATAAGTTCCGGGTAGAACACGGCGTACAGGCCGACCGCGCAGCCGGTGAAGCCATAGACCGCTATTTTGTACCCTGTCCGCTTCCGGGTCATTATGTCGTCCATGAGATAGGCGATGGCGAAGCAGAGGAACAGCACCGTGGGGAAGTAGTGGTAGGCGAACAGGATGCGCCCGATGGGCAGCCAGGGGACGAACTGGGACAGCAGCGCGATGAGGATAAACAGCCCCTTGCCGCATTTCCGCCGCACCGTCTGGATGGCCACGCCGAAAATGGCCGCCAGCCCCGCCCAGGACACCAGGGGGTTGTTGAAGGAGGCGAACAGGCTCTTCATCCCCGGCACGTCCAGGTCGCGGTAGTACAGGATGGGCCGTCCGTCGAAGATCCACTGATACCAGTAGGACTCGTAGGGATGGGGGGTGTGGACACCCTGGTGATAGGTGAGCATGAAGTGCTGGTTTTTCAGCATGATATCCACCGGGTGGGTGCTGTCGCCGGGGATGACCTTGAAGAAACTGTCGATGCGATCGATGAGGCCGGGGGCCTTGCCCTCCGCCGCCATGGTCTGGGCCAGCTGCTCCATGTGGGCCGGGAGCTTGTCCAGGTGCTGGGGCAGCTGAGTGGAAAGCCAAGTGAGGGATTCCCGGGCCATCCCCCAAAAGCCGCCTGTATTGCCCTTTGCCATGGCGTAGGGGAAGTAGGACACGGTGTAAACACAAAGGGGAATAATAACAAAGAATAACACAGAGAGTAAGATGGTGCCCGCCACGTGAACGGCGAAAGAGGGGACCTGGGGCCGCTCCCAGGGGGGCGGGGCTTCCTGGAACATGGCCTCCGTCACCTCCTGACGGAGCTCCGGGGGAGCCGCCGTCAGCCGGGCCGTATTCTCCGCCTCGTGCCAGTCCCCGGCTTTGAAGATCATCCCCAGCAGCCACAGCAGGGCCAGCCCCACCCCAGCGTACACCACCGTCCACTTGGAGGCGCAGCCGATGCCCCAGAACAGACCGCTGAGCCCCAGGGGCAGGATGTAGTGCCGCAGCTTTTTCCCGGCGGGTACCGCCAGCCAGCGGTACATGAAGTAATAGGACACCAGGATGAAGAACACGCCGTAGGTGTCGATGGTGGCGATGCGGGTCTGCACCAGGTGCATGAAGTCGAAGGTGAACAGGGCCGCGCCGCACAGGGCCACCGGGGTTTTGCCAAACAGGTTTTTGAGGAAAATATAGAGTACAGGCACCATCAGTACGCCGAACAGCGTGCCCATGAACCGCCAGCCGAAGGGAACCATGCCGAAGATCATGATGCCGATGGACAAAATCAGCTTGCCCAAGGGCGGGTGGGACACCTCATAAGGATAGACGTTGTTCAGATGCTCCAGCGCCGTGCGGGGATGGTAGATCTCGTCAAAGTAGGATGAATTCATATAGGTGGCCTTGGTATCCCAGAGCTCGTACTCGTCAAACAGGGCCGCAGCTCCCTCGTCCACATGGTTGGGGACGGACAGGGGGAGGGAATAGTTCCGGTGTTCCACCCCGGACCCGTCCACGGTGACAGACGCCCCGCTCCACAGGGCCAGCTCAGACAGCCACAGGCCCTCCTCCCGGGGAGCGCTGGCGGCGGTGACGCGGAACTGGGAGGCCATGATGACCCCTACGGGTTCCTTGCCCTCGTTTTTGTTTTCCGCGCTGATTTCCAGGCCATCCTTATCCACCGTCTCCAGGTTCAGCGCCCGCCACTTGAACAGGGAGTTATAGGGTTGATCCAGCTTGACGCCCTGCCAGTTCCCGTTCTCGTCCTGCCACTCCAGCGTGTAATACCCGGTACCCAGGGAAGTGTAGAAGGATACTGTATCCACCGTGACAGGCCGGTCGTAAGAGAACTCATAGCTGTCCCCCTGCTGGAATTTGGCCGGGTTCTGGGGGACGGAAAAGTCCCCCAGCCGGAAAAAGGCAGTAAAGGCGTACACCGCCGTCAGCAGAAGTATGGGCAGGATGTCCCGCCGCTCCATGGGGTGGCAGGGCAGGGTGAGGGTCATGCGCCGGGGCTTGGAGCGCTCCTCCGCCATGGCGATCCACTCCAGGCTGCGGGGCCGGGGGAGCAGGCACCACCAGTAGTAGACGAAGAAGGAAACGCACACCGCGATCCCCAGAAGGGCCCACACAAAGGCGGGGGATAGATTGCCGAAAAACCAGGATACGCCGTATACCACCGCGTCCCAGGCCCCCTGGAGGGTGAGCGGCGCGCTCTCCTCCGGCGGCGCCGAGGCGGTCAAAGCCAGTAAATTTATCATCGAAACCTCCATGCGCACGGGGCGCGTTCGTATCTGTAAAACGAGAAAATCCTCAACCCCACTATCTTACTACGAACCGGGCGGAAAAGAAAGCCCTTTTTGCCAACTCTTTTCGCCATGGGCGGTTAAAACCGAAAAAAACCCTGCCCCGATACGATGTATGTATCGGGGCAGGGCGCTGGGCTCACAGCAGGTTGGCCCGCTCCAGCCGGCGGCGGACGGGGGTGCCCACGATCAGGGCCACCGCCATCTTGGCCAGATCCCAGGGGATAAACGGGAACACGCAGGCGGCCAGGGCTTTTTGCAGATCCACCCCGGCCTGGACGCAGTACCAGGCGGTGCCGAAGGCGTACAGCACCGCGGTGGCCAGCGCCATCCCCATGAACCGTACCGCCAGGGCGATGACCATGCCGGCCTTTCCCTGTTCATCAAAGCGGTGGGCAGACCACTGGATCACCGCCCCCGCCAGCAGGACCATGGGCAGATAGCCCACCAGATAGCCCCCGGTGGGGCCCAGCAGACGGGCCGCGCCGCCCATGTAATTGCTGAACACCGGCAGGCCCACAAAGCCCACCAGCAGATACACCAGGGTGCTCACCGTTCCCCAGACGCCGCCCAGCAGATAGGCCGTCAGATAGATGGCCAGGGTGCCCCCGGTGATGGAGATGGGCCCGATGGGGATGGAGATGGGGGAGATCACGCACATCACCGCCGCCATCACGGCGCACAGGGTCAGCCGCCGGGTGTCCACGAAGGATTTCGCTGTCATAGTAGGATCACTCCAATTGTAAACTAATTTGCGACTTAGAGTATACAATATGGGCGGTACCATGTCAAGACCGTTTTTCCCGGCATTGCCTTTTTGACCTGGATGTGATAAGATGAACAAAATTGCGCGGACGGGCAGCAAGGAGCCGGTTTTTGCCCGGTTAGCCAGCGGATGAAAGTTCTCTTTCGGTTGCTTGGGGAGGTCTCCATGAAGGTAAAATATCTGGTTCAGCGGGTGCTGAATATGAACTATAAAGCCATGCTGGACAAAATCAGCTCCATCCACAAAAAGACGGGCCGCTCCCGCCTGTCCATCTTCCGGGATATGCAGGACTGCGCGGTGAAGTACGGCGCGGGCTACATGGACTACGACCTGTTTGAGATGTACGATCTCACCCCGGAGCAGCGGGACACCTACCTCACCCGGGGGCGGAACAACGAGATCGTGGTGAAGTACAACGACAAGGCCCACATGGACGATTTGGGGGACAAAATCAGGTTCAACACCCGGTTTGAGCGGTTCCTCCACCGGGACTGGATCCCGGTGACCGGGGACAACAAAGACGAGGTGCTGGCCTTTCTGGGGCGGCACCCGGTGTTCATGGCAAAGCCCGCGAAGGGAAGCTGCGGCTGGGGCATCGAGAAGCTGAAAACAGCGGACTACCCCTCCCTGGACGTTCTCTATGACCATCTGGCGGAAAAAGCCCCCCTGCTGGAGCTGGAGGAGGTCATCGTCCAGCACCCGGCGGTGGCGGCCATTTACCCCGGCTCCATCAACACGGTGCGCATGG
>CAZCFU010000113.1:0-5378 GCA_964498005.1 uncultured Oscillospiraceae bacterium
GCGCCCAGCTCGGTCATCTGGCCCTTCTCATAGCCCTCCAGGGTGGGGTCCATCTCCGCCTCAAAGAGCTGCTCATAGGTGGGATTGTAGACGATTTCCTTGATGCCGGTGATGCCGAGTTTTTCCAGACCGTAGGTTTCCATAGAAAGTTCCTCCTCTAAATTATAGTATATCACTTCAGCGCCCGAGTCCGAAAACGGAGACGGACGCGAGCTAATGGTGCCGGTGGGAAAACCATCTCCCACCAACTACACAGTATAGCATAACCGCCCGATTAAATCCATGACATTTTGGGTTTGTATGTTAAAGTTCCCACAAAATCAGCGATTTGACCAAGCGAATTTGGAAACAGCAGGGAGAAATGGGAGCATTTTGACGAACCGGGACGGCGGGAGAGGATCTGCTCATCCAGAGTTTGGAAAAGGGATGGGTAAAAAGCAAATCTCCCGCCCTCCGGGTGGGGGAGCGGGAGATTTTCGCGTTTCTCAGATTACTCGGCCTCGATCGCGCTCATGGGGCAGGTGCCCTCGCAAGCGCCGCAGTCGATGCAAGCGCCGGCGTCGATTTCCATGTGGTCGCTGCCCATAGAGATCGCGCCCACGGGGCAGGAAGACTCGCAAGCGCCGCAGGAGACGCAGGCGTCACCAATTTTACGTGCCATGTAACATACACCTCCAAAGCAATGTTAATGTTTTGAACCGTTTCTTATTGTACCACATCTTTTGAAAAATGCAACATGAAATTTTGACAGGCAGAAATGTATAATTTGGGCAAAAATTTCCCATCCTTGCCAAGTGACGATATTCCACCGGGCGATGGGAGTGGAACATATGGAACGGCTGAGCATTTTTCAAAGATTGCGGGGTTTTTTTATGATGGATCGAGACAAGGGGCGGCAGACGCCTCAAAATACAGCCGGACGGCCGGGAGGAGACCCCCAGGCCCTCTACCGGGAGGAGCGGCCCCGCGCGCGGGAGGGGGCGGAAACCCGCCTGACCGACCGGTTTTCGCGGGATCTGACCCGGATGGCGGCGCTGGGCGCGCTGGATCCCCTGGTGGGCCGGGAGCAGGAGGTGGGCCGGGTGATCCAGATCCTGGCCCGGCGCACGAAAAACAACCCCGCCCTCATCGGCGAGCCGGGTGTGGGCAAGACGGCGGTGGCGGAGGGGCTGGCCCTGCGCATGGCCTCCGGGGCGGTGCCCGAGCCCCTGCGGGGCAAGCGGCTGCTGAGCCTGGACCTGGTGTCCATGGTGGCGGGGACAAAGTACCGGGGCGAGTTCGAGGAGCGGGTGAACCAGGTGCTGGCCGAGGTCAGAAGGGCGGGCAACGTGATCCTGTTTTTGGACGAGCTCCATAATATCGTAGGGGCGGGCTCCGCCGAGGGGGCCATCGACGCGGCCAACATCCTCAAGCCCGCCCTGAGCCGGGGAGAGATCCAGGTCGTCGGGGCCACCACATTAGAGGAGTACCGCAAGTATATCGAGAAGGACGCGGCCCTGGAGCGGCGGTTCCAGCCCGTGAAGGTGGCGGAGCCCACCCCCGACCAGGCCAAGGCCATCCTGCGGGGGCTGCGCCGCCGGTATGAGGAGCACCACGGTCTTACTATCTCCGACGAGGCCATCGACGCGGCGGTGGAGCTGTCCCAGCGCTACCTCCCCGACCGATTTCTGCCGGACAAGGCCATCGACCTCATTGACGAGGGCGCGGCCCGGATGCGGGTAGAGGAGGAGGTGCCCATCACCCTCCGGGCGCTGTCCGACCGGGCGGAGCGGGCGGCCCGGGAGAAGGCCCAGGCCATTGCCATGCAGGATTTCGAGCGTGCCGCCATGCTCCGGGACGCGGAGGCGGACTTCCGCCGGGAGCTGGACCGCAAGCAGAGCCGCCAGAAGGGCGGCGCCGCCCGGGAGCTGGGCCGGGAAGAGATCGCGGCGGTGCTGGCCCAGTGGACGGGCATCCCCCTGGAGTCCATCACCAAAGGAGAAGCCCGCCGTTTGCTGGAGCTGGAGGGGGAGCTTCACCGCCGGGTGGTGGGGCAGGATCAGGCGGTGTCCGCCGTGGCGGCCGCCATCCGCCGGGGCCGGGTGGGGCTGAAGGAGCCCAACCGTCCCATCGGGGTGTTCCTGTTCATGGGCCCCACGGGCGTGGGCAAGACGGAGCTGTGCCGCGCTTTGGCGGCGGCGCTGTTTGGCAGCGAGGACGCACTGATCCGCTTCGATATGTCCGAGTATATGGAAAAGCACGCCACATCCAGGCTGGTGGGTTCCCCTCCGGGCTATGTGGGACACGAGGAGGGAGGCCAGCTCACCGAGCAGGTGCGCCGCCGTCCCTGGTCGGTGGTGCTGTTCGACGAGCTGGAAAAGGCCCATGACGATATGCAGAACATCCTTTTACAAGTAATGGAGGACGGCCAGCTCACCGACGGTCAGGGCCGCAAGGCGGATTTCCGCAACACGGTGGTGGTGATGACCTCCAACATCGGCGCGCAGAAGCTGGTGAGCAAGGCGCCTCCCCTGGGCTTCGCCGGGGGAAACTCCGACGACAAGCGCCGGGAGGCGGTGATGGCGGAGCTGAAGGGCCGGTTCAAGCCGGAGTTCCTCAACCGCCTGGACGAGGTGATTTTGTTCGACCGCCTGGAGCGCCGGGACATGGAGCGCATCGCCCTGCGGATGCTGGGCAGCGTGCGGGGCCGGCTGTCCGAGCTTGGAGTGGATCTGGACGCCAAATGGGAGGCGGTGTCCCTGCTGGCCGACCCTGGCATGGAGCGGGAGCAGGGAGCCCGGCCCATCCGCCGCGCGGTGCGCCGGAGGGTGGAGGAGCCCGCCGCCGACCTGCTCCTGTCCGAGCAGCTGGGGGAGGGGGACACCCTGTGCCTGGCCGTGGAGCGGGAGGACATCGTCCTGCGGGCGGAGAAGCGGGAAGTGTGATCCCGGCAAAAAGCAAAAAAGCACAAGGGGCTCAATGCCCCTTGTGCTTTTCTCTGCGCTTCTCCTGCCGGAGGGCGAGTTTCCGCTCCCGCTCGGCCTCCCGGCGCTCTTTGGAATCGGCTTTCCGTTGTACTTTCATCTGCTCCCGCTGGAGCTGAAGTGCCTGCTGGGCCTTCGTCCCTGTCCCGGTGGGCTGGACGGCCTTCCGGGCCTCCCGGCGCGCCCGTTTCGGGTTGACGGCCCGGTCTGGAGCCGGCCCGCCTGCCACAGGGGGACTGAATTCCAGCTCCCGCCAGTGGGACCGGAAGTAGTCCAGGACCTCCTGATCCCTAGGTTCGCCACCGAAGGTGACCTTGCACACCTGGCAGCCGTCCGCCTCCTCCCGCTGGTACAGCCCCACCCAGAAGGGAGCCTCGAAATAGACGGTCAGCCTTGCCTTGGAAACGCACATATTCAGTTGTCCTCCTTAAAATTGCTTCACGGAGAAGGGACAACCAAGGAGGCAGGTTACTGGCGGGAGGGAGGGCTCCCGCGCCCCGACTACCCGACGGGGACTGTGTTTTTATCTCCGTGTCTGGGGATATGATAGCACACCGGACGAAAAAAGTACACAGGCGGTTGTGTGCCGTTCTGCCCTTTTCCAAAAAATTTCCCCATTCACAAAAAATCCATAGGCAGGAAAGAAAATCTGTGATATAATATCCTCTAACTGTAAACCGCAATGACGATACATGGGGGAGGGAAGAGCGATGAAGCGGCGTTTTCTGCTGGCGGTGCTGAGCGCTGTCATGGGGTTTAGTCTGAGCGGCTGCATATTCAAGCCGGTGGACGACCTGTACGCCCTGCCCGTCCTGCCCCAGGAGTACCGGGATCTTCAGAACACCATCAACGCCACCATGAGCGAGCTGGGGGCGGAGTACGCCACCATCAATTACGGCAGGAACACCTCCACCGTCCAGCTGCTGGACATGGACGGCGACGGCGAACAGGAGACGGCGGCGGTGTTCCTCCGGGTGACCTCCGCCGAGGAGAAGCCCATGCGGGTGTGCCTGTTCCGGCAGGGGGAGGATCAGACCTACCGCAAGGCCCACATATTGTCGGGAGAGGGCACCACCATCAATTCTGTGGCCTATGAGGATCTCACCGGGGACGGCAGCCGGGAGATGATCGTCAGCTGGCAGCTCAGCGCCGGCGTACACATTTTGTCCGCCTACAGCTTCAGCGGCGCGGGGGCCAACGAGCTGATGAGCACCACCTACAACGAGGCGTATACCACCGTGGATCTGGATCAGGACGGCAGCCGGGAGCTGCTGGTATTCCAGCAGGACACCACCGGCGAGGGGTATAACCTGGCGGAATACTACGACTATCAGGACGGCGTGATGGTGCTGGCATCCACCGCCCCTCTGTCGGACGGCCTGAAAGACGTGACGGCGTCGGAAGCGGGGCTGCTGTCCGACGGAAAGCTTGGGGTATACGTCACCCTAAAGCTGGAGAACGGCTGGCTCACCGATATCCTCACGCTGGAGCCCGACGGGCTGGTCAACGTCACCCGGGACACGGAGAGCGGCGTGAGCCTTGCCACCTGCTGGAACGATACCTTGGCGGTCACGATTGACATCAACAACGACGGCGTGCTGGAGGTTCCCAGGCCCCAGTCGCTGACCCCGGTGGATCCGGAAGCTCCCTCCACCCAGTACCTCATCTATTGGCAGCAGTTCGACTCCTCCGGCAAGGGGGCGACCAGCGGCATCACCTACCACTCCTTCACCGACGGCTGGTATCTTACCCTGCCCAACGGCTGGGACATCAACAATATCACCGTGGCCCGGGACGACAGCCTCAGCGGCCGGGGCGAGCGGGCGGTGGTGTTCTACTACTGGCCGGACCGCGAGGAAGGTGAGCCGGAGAAATTCCTCACCGTCTACTGCCTCACCGGCAACAACCGGAGCACCCGCTCCCAGATGCCCGGCCGGATGGTGCTTTACAGCGACAGCAGCGCCATTTACTGCGCCGCGCTGGATCAGTCGGTATGGGACTGCGGTTTGGACGAGGTGGAGTTGACCAGCCGGTTTAAACCTATCCTGGCGGATTGGTCCGCAAACAAATGACATGACAATGGAGTAATATAGAAAGCGGGGAACGTTTTATCATGCGCAAGGTACTGGTTTTGGAGGACGAGACCAATATCCGCAGCTTTGTGGTCATCAACCTGAAGCGGGCGGGTTATGATACCATTGAGGCCGGCACCGGCGAGGAGGCGCTGGCCCAGATCCAGAAGAATCCCGACGTACAGGTAGCTCTGCTGGACATCATGCTCCCCGGGGAGATGGACGGCTTCGAGGTGTGCCGCCGCATCCGGGCGGGCAACGCCCAGATGGGCATCATCATGCTCACCGCCCGCACCCAGGAGATGGACAAGGTCAGCGGCCTGATGACCGGGGCGGACGACTA
>CAZCFU010000114.1:0-5353 GCA_964498005.1 uncultured Oscillospiraceae bacterium
GATAATCTGCAATTATCCATCTAGTATATTCGATCTCCAAACTGGCTAAGTCCACTCTTCGATACGCTTTTTTGAGCAGAACCATCTGTGCAAAATTGTACGGCGGGACACATCGCAGTAGCGACAAAATGGTGGAGGCGATGCCAAAAAGCGCTGAATCTCTAAGCTGTTTGCGGCCTTATAAATATCAATGGAGTCCAATGGGGAGACCTCTATATGCTGTTGAAAATACTCGTTAAAATGTTGAATATTCGGTATGACAACACAGGTGTAAAGTCGGCCTTCCCTTAAAAATACACATCGGTTCGCCATGTCGCAGTGCAAAAAACTTAGTCGAGGGTCTTGGCTCCCTGACAAATCTAATGGATAGTGAAAGGATTTCTTGGAGCGATTAGGCGTGTTGCAGTATTGATAGGCTATATGGTGTTCGTTCAGCAGTTGTTCTATGAATTTGTAGTCTGCCGGAATGGGATATCGCGTCATTGTAATAAAGATACGGTTCTCCGAACAGCTTTCCCAAAAAGCTGGATTCATTTTAGGAAGTTTTAGTCCATTTGTGTACAAAACGATTTCTGTGTTGGGAAAGTTTTTTCTGGCGATTTCTAAAAACTCCGGAATTGCGGGATGAAGCAGCGGCTCACCCCCTAAAAGCAGGATTCGGGATACCTCGTCACAGAACAATTTGCTCATTTGCTGCATATCTGCGGCAAATGTCTCGAGTTTTGTAAAAGCTGGCTTTGCCAGCGGCGAAAAATGTGTACACATCTGGCAATTCAAATCGCAATGCTCCACAAGATGTGTTTCAAATTGGAGCCGCGGATTTGGCGTGATATTCATAAGCTGCCGCTCCGCAGACGGCGGCGGTGCCGGAATTCCCTGCGGTACAGTTGCTTTCGACATTTAATACCAACCCTTTCTATCTGAGGAGAATTTTTATGAAGGCGTTCCATTGGGGAAATATCCATCGCGGATTCCGGGGATTTGAAGACTTGGCGCTTGAATATGTTGCAATGGAACACAGCTCCCCAGGCAGCTGGACTCACACCCCGTACACACGGGACGGTAACCGCGATGCCTGTTCTGTTATCTGCGGGTTTCGTCCCAATGATATGAGCCCTGAAGAATGGTGGATGGAAGCTAAATACTCCACGCAAGGCGAACGCCTTACTAGATACCGCCTGGATTCGACAATCGTAAGTGCGGCAATCCATGGAAATGTCTCAAAAATCATCTTTGTGACGAATATCTCAATCAGTACAAAAACGATTGTAGATATTCGTGCCGCGCTGAAACAGGCTATTCACTGCCGGGAGGTTTATTTCTGCGGAAAAACTACCCTGGAATACTGGCTGTCCAAAAATCCCGTGGTGTTTCAACGATATTTCCCCAATACCGATATAAAAACGCTTTCCTTGAAGCCCCTTTTCCTAAGCGAGGAAATTGAGTTCTTTTCCAATCAAAGAATCGGTCTCTCGGTGTCGGAGCCTCTACAGTTTTTACATATGAATCGAGAATACTATTTATATTTTTCTGTATGCAGCCAGAGCAGCCAGACACTCCCGCTATCCGTCGGCGAGGGATTCAGCGGCGTAAAAATCCTGTCCTCCAGCAGCCTGAGGCTCGCTGCGGGGATAACGCCTTGTGTGATAAAACTTTCTCTAAGCTTGGACTATTCCATGCCGTACAGACTGGCCGACGGCAGGACCTACCGCCGCTCGGATCAATTAGATGGTGCGATTTTGCAGCTTGGTCCGCTTGAGCTTGTAATCAAAACCCCTCTGGAAGTTCTGCCCGCTGTTGCGGACAGGCTGTATCTGCCCTCTCAAGAGCAAAATTTTAAGAAATTGAAAGATGCCTACGAGACCGCAGGAAAGCGTCTGACGCCGTCGGTTAATTTTTTGATCGGTTCCTCTGGAACCGGCAAAACTTACCTGATGGAGCAGTTTGTTCAGGAATGTTTGGATTTGAACCAAACGGTATTTCGCGTCACTTTTTCTTCGCACTCAATTACAAATGATTTAAATATCTATTACATGCTGGTCTTCTGCCTCTATCCATACCTCCCTCCAGACATGGTGGATGAAGCCTATTTAAAAAAGCTTCAAGACCACAAATTAGAGCATACTGTGATTTATCAGGCCGCAGCGTATCTGCACGAACCCGACCGGCTGCATCAGTTCTTTATTTCTGCCATGTGCGAGGAGATTTTCCCGAATAATCTGCATCTTAATCCAAGGGTAATACTGCTGGATGACCTGCATAAGCTGGAGCGCGATGCCCTAAGCTTCCTTTTGGCCGCCATTGCAGAGCTTGCAAAAAAGAAGCAGCCAATCTACGTTTTAGTGAATGGGTGGCCGGAAATCACAGAGTCAGACGGTTACCGCATGGCAAAAAGAAGCATTTTCCTTCAGGAGCTGTCCTGCACCCTGACTCCCTCGGATCTTGCGGCCGCAATCAGGAAAGCGGGAATTCTGGATTTTGATTTTGATCCCGGTCTGTGTCCGGTTATTTTCCCGAGCGTCATTGAGCTGCTTGCTTTTGTTAAACATTTACAGGGAACCACCCTGCACAGCCTGGAGGATTTTCTTATTGAGAGCCGATTGTTTTTGAGCAGTGATATTGCACAGGAAAATATTCTTGCGAGGTTTCAAAAGCTTTTTGAGATCGATCCGGCAGCGGAAAACCTTTGCAAACAGATATATTGGTCCATCAACGGAGTCCCCATCCAAGTACCCATGACAGAGACTGAGAGAAAGCTGATCCGGCTTGAGCTTGTTAAAACAGATGATTCCAATACACGGTTGATTCCATACCACGATCAGTACAGCCTTATCTTTAGGCGGAGCTTTGAATTGACATCCGTCAATCCCTCCAACGGAGAGCCCGATGTCTACATTAACACAATACAGTCGATTTCGGCTTGTGATCCGAAAAGCATATCTCAGGCAATCGGCCAGCTTCAGAGATGGAAAGAAGAAGGACGCTTTTACGCGATGCTCTATGTACTGGAGGGGGTGTTTGAAACATCCAAAAAGGACTTTCTCCGTGGTGAAATCGGGGACAGAGCCTATTTTGCACTTTACCGCTGCTATGCCTTTGGCGTCACAAACGGAAGCCGTACAAAATCGGGATGCAGTGTTTTTGAGAAAATTGTGGAGGAAACCAAGTTCGCATCGGATCCAGAAGTGCTGTCCATTCGTCTGGAGTCCATTTTTGAATTGATTAACAGCCGATATGAATGGCTCAGGCATGACGAGGCCTGTGACTATATTGACGAATTGAAGAATCTGGTAGCCGCCCTTCAAAATATGCAGCAGCTCCCTAAAGATCCCAATCAATGCGAAAAATATATTTTGACCCGCCAAGTTGAAATGTTAATCAGTTCTGAGCATGAGGAACCTCAGACGGAGGAATTGTTCCGCGAACTGGACGGCATTACGGAAGCCTATCACTTTGACTATGAACGTGCGTTTTTTAAGCTTCGCTATGCGGAATCCCTGTACTATCGGGATACTGCGCGCGCCTTTGCAATGGCAGCAGAGAGCCGGGATCGTCTATTAAAGCTCCGCGGACCGGATGAAAAGTTTTATCTATGGGCCAAAATGGACTGTGAATATCTGAAGCTTATTCTCAAACGGCCAAATGCAGATTTTAAAGCCATGCGGGATGCCCATCTTGCGCTTCGGCAAAACTTTTTTAACGATTACCGCAAACGATTGCTTGCAGTTGCCAATCTTTATTACGTAAATGGCTTGCTTTCCAGCGGCGATGAAATCCTATTTTCGGACAACACAACGCTGCGTGATATGCGTCCCAGGCAGGCGGCGTTTTATGCCGAAACAATGGCGCTGCGATACGCTCTGCAGGGAAAGCAGGAGCTTGCCAATCTGGAACTTGAGAAAGCAGCAGAACGGTTTGCGCAATTTTCTTCTTACCTGGCGGTCATCCGCCATAATCAGCAAGTCTTAGCAGATGGCCTCTTTCAGAAGGGCCGCGTGAAATTCTGCACGGAAAACATTTGTCCAGATGGAGACTACTGCATTGATCCCCGATGTATTTGGTAGAACAGCGAACCGCTGGCAAACCCACATTGCCGCGGTTTTGCCGAGATACAAACCAGTTCAGTAAATCGTTGTATCCACAATATGCGGCTGTATGTGCTGACGTAATTGCTCCGCACTTGTATATTCCATATATTCGTCAAAATCAATCACGGTTCTGATCAGCTGAAGCGAGTGTGACAAATGTGCCTTTCTCGTTTCCTCATCTGCGACAAATTCAAAAATTTCCCGGACGATCAGATTATAAAACTGCTCCAGAAATTTGTAATAGTGAAACTGGTATGTTTCATATCGTTCAACGCTCTTGAGGTAGTTCCGAAGCAGTGTAAAAATTTCGACCAAGTCCTCCGTATGCTTCTGATCAAAGGACTGCACAATGGAACTTGGCCTTTTGTAATGATGATAGACAGCATGCGGAATACAGATCAGTTTTGGCGCGTGCATAAAAGAAATGAAGGAAAATATCAAATCTTCAAATAATCGCTCTTCTACAAAACGCAGATTGATCTGATCCAGGTAATCCTTACAATAAATTTTGTTTATAGCCGGCGGGATTATTTGTACACCAATATTTAGCTGTTTGGTTAAGGCTTTTATTGCAAGATCTCCCGTCAAAGAGATCTCACGATCATATTTGCACTTATAAAGCGGAACTTTTTGCTGATAATCGTACTCTCGGACCAGGCTGCACATACCTATACTGGCGCCGGAGCGGTCCATTGCACGTACGCAGTCTTCATAATAGGTAAGATCAACCCAATCGTCGCTGTCGCAGAACGCGATATATTTCCCGGATGCCAGAGCAATTCCACGATTTCTGGCACCGCCGGGGCCTCGATGCTGATCTAAACGCTCATAGTATATTGATTTGCCTCCTTGATCGAGATAAGGAGCAATCAATTCATATATATTCTCGTCCGAGCAGTCGTCAATGACTATAATCTCCATCTCTGAAATCGTCTGTGCCATCAAGGTGTCTAAGCAGCGGCTTAGATATTTGCGGGTGTTATATGCCGGAACGATTACACTGATAACTGGTTTTGTCTTTTGTCTTTTCATATTATGTTTACTCCATTTATATAATTTAATTGGCTGATTTGATAAGCAGGCAGGGAATTCAGCGGAAACGGTTAAAGATAATGCTGAAAGTTCATAAAAAGGCGAGAAAAATCTGCAGTTTGTAGCAAAAAAATGCTAAGGATGCGTGTTTTCAATGCGTTTTCCGCGGGATTTTGCTATGTAGCGTTCCTGCTGGAAAAAGATAGCCAGATGATGGATAATTGCAGATTATC
>CAZCFU010000115.1:0-5342 GCA_964498005.1 uncultured Oscillospiraceae bacterium
TCTGGCAGATAATTGTGGATTATCTAATACAACACAGGATAATTGAGTATTATCTGTCAAACAAAGGCCGCCAGATATCTGGCGGCCTCTGGCTATCATTAGAGAGAGAACGTCATTTTACCCCTTGGATGTTTTTCAGCTAGCAGCAGAGTCTGCTGCTTAGCAGTTACATGAGTGTAGATTTGCGTGGTGGAGATGGAACTATGTCCTAATAGCGACTGAATGTATCGTATATCCATTCCAGCTTCTAAAAGTGACGTAGCAAATGTATGGCGAAACATATGGGGAGTTACATGGCTGGACGCATCAATTTCATTTAAATACTTGTTGATAATTCGGCGAACCGACTGCGGCGAAAGGGGGCATCCTCGCCGATTAAATAGAATGGCTCCTTGCTCTTGGATCTCTTTAGAAAACATATCACAATATGTTTTCGTAATTTGAAGCAGTTCTGGCGTTGTGATTTGAAGTATACGTTCTTTCCGGCCCTTCCCTTTGACCAAGAGTCTCAATCCACTCTCGCTCAACAGAAAAGTGTCCTGTGACAGCGCACACAACTCCGACACTCGAAGCCCGGTACTGAACAATAGCTCCAGCACCATGATATCCCGAAGAACTTCTCGGTGTCCTGGTGTATAGGCATCATAAGCACTTTGCAAGAGGGCTTGCACGATTTGCTCGGGAATGACCCGCGGCAGCTGCTGCGGTGAATGGATGCGGATGTGAAGTTTATCAAAAGGATTCTCTGCCAATTCCCCTGATATCTCCATCTCACGGTAAAATGCGTGGACACTTGCCAATTTGCGTTTGACAGAGCGTGGAGCGAACTGTTGATTGAGATACTTGATGTATCGGTCCAATATATCCTTGTCTGCCCACACACCTTTCGTGAAGTCCAAAAACTGCTGCAGGTCAATACGGTAAGCCTTTATCGTATCTGGTGATAACTGCTTTTCATATTGCCCTGTTTCAAGATAATTGGTAATTAGTGATGACAATGCCTGCATAATGAAGCCTCCATTTTCTAAAAGATCTCTCCATTATGGCAATTTTGCATATATCTGTCCATGGGAAGCAATTATCTTCCGATTTGAAAAACTCAAATTTTTCGCCGCCGGCATCGCACAAAGTGCATAGAAAGCGCCCACCCCCCGCGCGAATCTTCTTCACGCGGAGGGTGGGCACAAGAGGACGGGCAGCCGACGCAGTGCGTCCCGGACCGCGTCAGGATGTAGGCGATGCCTCTGTAAAATTAAATTGATCTGCCCAGCTCACGGGCGTCGTCCAGCTCCTTGCGGCCTTGGGCATCGCCCACGTCCATCACGCCGCCGCACAGCACCTTGCCAAGATTTTTCCACCGCAGATGCTCCATCAAATGGTCGAAATAAAGGACCGCGTCCTCAAATCCGCGGCCCTCCGCCGCCATCAGCAGCGCGGAAGCCCTACCGTTCCCCCGCAGGAGGTTGCCGTCCCCTTCCTCCAGGGCAAACAGCCGGTCAAGGGCTGTCCTGAGCTGGCCGCTCATCGTCCAG
This sequence comes from uncultured Oscillospiraceae bacterium, assembly GCA_964498005.1. Lineage (GTDB taxonomy): Bacteria > Bacillota > Clostridia > Oscillospirales > Oscillospiraceae > Enterenecus. Next base: position 1,533 of record CAZCFU010000115.1, read on the forward strand.
TAATACAGCGGGCTGGCCAGCACCACCACGTCGCTGCCCTTCACCGCCGGATAGATCTTGTCCATGTCGTCATGCTGGACACAGGGGCACTCTTTGCCGCTGTGCCCGCCGAAACAGCCCTTGCAGCCGTGGATGTCCATGCCGCCCAGGAAAAACTCAGTGACGGTATGCCCCGCGCTCTCCGCGCCTTCGGTGAACGCCTTGACCAGCATGGAGGTATTGCCCTTTTGCCGGGGACTTCCGTTCAAAATAACGATGTTTTTAGCCATAGATCCCCTCCGGTTCGCTCAGAACTTATCCGCCAAAGCCGCCGCCTGGGCACAGCCGTCCGTTTTTTCAATGTCGCCTGCGTTGAGGACGCCGGGAACCAGCACCTCGCCGACCATATGCCATTTCAGCAGCGCGGCGGAGCGCTCCAGGGGAACGCGGACGCCGTCCATCACGGACATATCATCTTCCTCACAGCAGGCGATCAGCGCGCACTCCTTGCCCGCGATGTCCTTGCCGCCCACCACGAAAGAAAACAGCCGGTCGATGACGCCTTTGACCTGCGCGGGGATGGAATACCAGTAGACCGGCATGGTGAACACCACGGCGTCCGCCTCCAGGATGTCGGAGGTGATGGTGTTGAAGTCGTCGTCGAAGGAGCAGGCCTTCCCGGTCTTGAAGCAGGTCTCGCAGGCATGGCAGCCGCCCACATTCTTCATGGCCGCGTCGAAGCGGGTGACGGTGTGGCCCTTTGCCTCCGCCGCCTTGATGAACGCGTCCGTCATAGCGAAGCTGTTGCCGTTCTTCCGGGGACTGCCGGTGATGACTACGATTTTCTTACTCATGATGTTGTCCTCCAATTCCGCGGGCTTGACTTTCCCCGCGTATGATAGTATTATCATAGCAAGAAGAGCGGAAACGTCAAGTACGCACATTGAGGTGCGATACTTACCTAAAGGAGAGTGTAAAATGAGCGGCCGCTGTATTTCAAATGAATGCCTCAGCGGTACAGGGTTCAGCTATACCCTGTCGCTGATCAACGGGAAGTACAAAATGACCATCCTGTACACGCTGATGGAATTTGGAGTCGTCCGGTTCAACGAGATGAAAAAGTACATCGGGGAGATCTCCTACAAGACCCTCAGCGTCACGCTGAAGGAGCTGGAGGCGGACGGGCTGGTCCACCGGGAGGAGTACCCCCAGATCCCACCCAAGGTCGAGTACAGCCTGACGGAACGGGGAAAATCACTGATCCCCATTTTAGACGCTATGTGTGAGTGGGGAAGCAGCAACCGGGTTTCATAAATGTAACACAACAAGAGAGACACCCTTTGCGTGTCTCTCTTGTTTGACATTTGGCCGGTCCTTACTTTTATGCCCCCTCTCCGCTTCGCACATTTTTTTATTTGTCAAAAAATAAACGAGTAAGCACTTGACACCCCAGCCCGAACTATATAAAATAGAATCTGTATTTATATACCACAGCGCACTCAATTCTGATAGGAGGAAGCAACATGAACATATTGGTCTGTGTCAAGCAGGTGCCGGACACCACCGAGATCAAGATCGATCCGGTCAAGAACACCCTGATCCGCGAGGGCGTGCCCAGCATCGTCAACCCCTTCGACGGCTACGCCCTGGAGGCCGCCGCCCGCATCAAGGACAAGAACCCCGACACCAAGATCGTGGTCGTGTCCATGGGCCCGCCCCAGGCCACCGCGGCGCTGAAGGAGTGCTTGTCCATCGCCGCTGACAAGGCGTACCTGGTGTCCGGCCGGACCTTCGGCGGCTCCGATACCCTGGCCACCAGCTACATCCTGTACAACGCCGTGAAGAAGATCGAGGAGCTGGAAGGCAAGTTCGACGCCATCTTCTGCGGCAAGCAGGCCATCGACGGCGACACCGCTCAGGTGGGCCCCGAGATCGCCGAGCATCTGGGCTATCCCCAGGTCACCTACGGCCTGGAAGCCGAGCTGGACGGCGATATGCTGAAGGTGAAGAAGGAAGTGGAAGAGGGCGTCGAGATCATCGGCGTGAAGTTCCCGTGCCTGGTCACCTTCACCAAGCCCGCGTGGGATCCCCGCTATCCCACCGTCAAGCGGAAGCTGGCCGCCAACCGGGCGGAGATCCCCGTGCTGGGGGACGACGCGTTCCCGGACATCGACACCTCCCGCATCGGCCTGAAGGGTTCGCCCACCAACGTGAAGAAGACCTTCGTGCCCCAGCGTAAGACCGGCGGCGTGAAGATCCAGGAGTCGGACGGCCGCGCCAGCGCCCAAAAGCTGTTTGAGCTGCTCAGCGGCGCCAGCATTATTTAAGGAGGGGAAGCACAATGGAAGCCAAGACCAAAGATTTGTGGGTATTTGTAGAGACTAATGAGGACGGCACCGCCAAAAACGTGGGCATCGAGCTGCTCACCCCCGGCAAGATGATGGCGGGCAAGCAGGGCGGCCAGCTGGTGGCCGTCGTCATCGGCAGCGGCGTGGATGAGGCCGTCAAGGCCGCCAATGAGCACGGCGCTGACAAGATCATCGTGGTGGACGGTCCCGAGTTCAAGCACTACACCACCGACGCCTACGCCATCGCCCTGGTGAGCCTGGTGGAGAAGTACGGCCCCACCAGCATGATGATCGGCGCGACCAACAACGGCCGCGACCTGGGCCCCCGCGTCTCCTGCCGCCTGAACACCGGCCTGACCGCCGACTGCACTGCGCTGGACGTGGACGAAGAGACCGGCAACGTGGCGTGGACCCGTCCCGCCTTCGGCGGCAACCTGATGGCCACCATCATCTGCCCCAACCACCGTCCCCAGATCGGCACCGTCCGTCCCGGCGTGTTCAAGAAGAGCAACGCCGTGGAGGGCAAGGCCGAGATCGTGAAAGAGGACATCCATGTGGCCGAGGAGCAGATCCGCACCCAGGTGCTGGAGATCATCAAGGAGATGGACAGCGAGAACGTGGATCTGGAGGGCGCTGAGATCATCGTGTCCGGCGGACGCGGCGTGGGCGGCCCCGAGGGCTTCGAGCCCATCAAGGCCCTGGCCAAGGAGCTGGGCGCCACCGTCGGCGCTTCCCGCGCGGCTGTGGACGCGGGCTGGATCGCCCACGCCCATCAGGTGGGCCAGACCGGCAAGACTGTCGGCCCCAAGCTGTATATCGCCTGCGGCATCTCCGGCGCGATCCAGCACATCGCCGGCATGAGCAGCTCCGACGTGGTGGTCGCCATCAACAAGGACCCCGACGCCCCCATCTTCGACGTGGCCGACTACGGCGTGGTGGGCAACCTGTTTGAGGTGCTGCCCGTCCTCACCGAGGAGATCAAGAAGGCCCGCGGCTGATCGGCGTTACCTATACCCGCCGGATGGGCGGGAACAAAATAAAATCAAGAAAGGATAATGCGCTATGAATTTTCATTTTAACGAAGAAGAGCAGGAAATCCTTGATATGCTGCATGACTTCTGCCTGAAGGAGGTGGCCCCCAAGGCCGCCGAGGTGGACGAGGAAGAGCGTTTCCCCGAGGAGACCTGGCACAAGCTGGCCGACATGGGCATGATGGGCGTTCCCTTCGCCGAGGAGTACGGCGGGGCCGGCCTGACCTACCTGAACTATATTGGCATCTGCGAGGAGCTGGCCAAGCACTGCGCCACCACCTCCGTCATGGTGTCCGCCCACACCTCCCTGTGCTGCTGGCCCATCAGCCAGTACGGCACCGAGGAGCAGAAGCAGAAGTACCTCAGCAAGCTGTGCACCGGCGAGTGGCTGGGCGCGTTCGGCCTGACCGAGCCCGGCGCCGGCACCGACGCCGCCATGCAGAAGACCATCG
>CAZCFU010000116.1:0-5340 GCA_964498005.1 uncultured Oscillospiraceae bacterium
CCAGGTCGCAGATAAAGCAGGTGACCAAAGCGATGATGTAGCTCACGGCGAAAAAACGCCGCGTCCCGGAAACCATCCGCCGCCAGCGGTTGGCGGCCAGCTCCTGGGCGTGGGCCTGGTCGTCGTCACAGGCGGTGAAAAACTCGTGCTCCGTGATGTGCAGGGCGGCGCAGATGGCGGTGACCATGGACACGTCCGGGTAGGACAGCGCCCGCTCCCACTTGCTGATGGTGGACTCGGTGACGAACAGCTGCGCCGCCAGCTCTTTCTGGGTCAGCCCCGCCTCCAGCCGCTTTTTGCGGATGTATTCCCCAAAGGATTTCTTTTCGTCGGTTCCGCTCATGTACGGTCACTCCTTCTCGGTGGATATGCCCTCACCCTACCCGCTCCCAGGAAAAAAGTCAAGGCTTTTGGCCAAAAATCCAACTCGACTGTCAGGAAAGTCGGCCTGTACCAACGGTTTCGGGCTTTCACAGAAAAAGCGCCCGCCCCACGGGGCAGGCGCTCTCCTGTTACGATTATCGCAGCTTTTCCATCCCGATTTCCATCCGCCGCAGGGTCTCGTCCCTGCCCAGGATGCGGCAGATCTCCACCGCGCCGCCGGGGGTGACCGCCTTGCCCGCCGCGGCGATGCGCAGGGGCCACATGAGGGTGGCGTTCTTCACCCCCAGCTGTTCCGCCAGCCCCACCAGCGCGCCGTGGATGGCGTCCTGGCTCCAGTCCGTCAGGGCGGCCAGCACGGGGGCGGTCTGCTTCAGCATTTCCAGGGAGACCTCGCCGGTGGTCTTGGACTTCTTGTTGGTGTACAGCTCCACGCCGTACTCGGGCAGGGTATCGAAGAAGTCCACCTTCTCCGGAATGTCGGACAGCTTCTCGCACCGGGCCTGGAGCAGGGCGGCGATGGCGGCGGCGTCATAAGCTTCGTTCTTCACCGCCTGACGAATCCACGGCTCCGCCTCCTTGGCGAACTCCTCGGGGGAGAGGGAGCGCAGATAGGTGGCGTTGAAATAGTTCAGCTTTTCCATGTCGAAGGCGGAGGGGGACTTGGAGATGCCGGCGATGTCAAAGGCCGCGATGAGCTCGTCCATGGTAAAGAACTCCTGCTCGGCGATGTCGCCGTGGGGGGCCCAGCCCAGCAGGGAGACATAGTTCACCACCGCCTGGGACAGATAGCCCTGGGCCACCAGATCCTCGTAAGAGGGGTCGCCGTGGCGCTTGGACATCTTGCGCACCGCGCCCGTGGCCGGATCGTTGAACATCACCGACGAACAGTGGACATAGGTGGGGATCTCCCAGCCGAAGGCCTCGTACAGCAGATTGTATTTCGGGGCAGAGGAGAGGTATTCCGCGCCCCGGACCACGTGGGTGATGCCCATCAAGTGGTCGTCAATGACGTTGGCGAAGTTGTAGGTGGGCAGGCCGTCGGACTTGATGAGGATCTGGTCGTCCAGCTCGGCGTTGTCCACGGTGATGTCGCCGTACACCGCGTCATGGAAGGTGGTAGTCCCTTCCGGGATGCGCTGGCGGATGACATAGGGCTCCCCGGCGTCCAGCTTGGCCTGGATCTCCTCGGGGGTGAGGGATAGGCAGTGCCGGTCGTACTTGGCGTTGGGGTCGTCACGGTGCAGCTCCTCCAGCCGCGCCTCCGAGCAGAAGCAGCGGTAGGCCAGACCCTTCTTAATGAGCAGCTCGGCGTACTTGCCGTACAAATCCCGGCGCTCGGTCTGGATGTAGGGGCCCACCGGGCCGCCCACGTCCGGCCCCTCGTCCCAGGTCAGGCCGCACCGGCGCATGGTGGCGTAGATCACGTCCACCGCATCCGCCACCAGCCGGCCCTGGTCGGTGTCCTCGATACGCAGGATGAATTTGCCCCCCGCGTGACGGGCGATCAGGTAGGTGTACAGCGCGGTGCGCAGATTGCCCACGTGCATATAGCCCGTGGGGGAGGGGGCGAACCGGGTGCGGACCTCCCCGTGGGGGATGCGGGATTCCATCTCGTCAAACCAGCTTTGATCTATTGCCATGGTGAAAACCTCCTGATTACATTATTTCGTTCTGTTCCCCCCGCCTTCCGGCGGGGGGAACAGAGCGGTTTGACCTACTATGGTGAAAACCTCCAAATCAAATCATGTGGCACCATTATAAAAGCATATGGGACATTTTTCAAGAGGGAAAACAGGCGGCCCTGGCACAGGTGCCCCGGCGGCAGTGTTTCACGTAAAACATTTGTTCTACATCGAAGGGCGAAAAACCACCCCACGGCATCGCCGTGGGGTGGTCAACGGAGCCGGGTCAGGGCTTCGGAACACTTGGTCCGGGGGGCTCCGGCGTTTGCCGGAGCAGCCCCGGTTAATTGGAAGAGAAATCGCGGCGCATTGTCTGGCTTTTCCTTCCTGACAAGAACAGTGTACCACAAAGCCCACAAAGAAACCAGGGATAATTTGCGAAAATTTTGTTAAATATCTATGAATTCATAATCATCAAAACCGCTGGAGATTACTGGATGGAATAGGGCCCCCGGGCCAGCACCCGCACCGTGCCTGACGTGGCCGTGACCCGCCGGGTGCTGATGGTGACCATATACAGGTGGTTGGTGACCAGGGCCTGTCCATTGCCCAGCACGGAGCCGGAGGTGGTGTCGATCAGGCCCACGCTGTCGGAGGAGCCGCACACGGCGGTGCCGACGCGCAGCATGACCTCGCATCCCACGTCCCCCACCAGGGACTGGCCCTGGGTCAGGGTGACCACGGTAAATACGCTGCCCGCGTTGGTAGAGGGGGCGCCGCTGCCGCCGTGTCCGGCCAGGATATTGTTCAGCGACTGCTCCATCTCCGCCTTGCGCTCGTTGACGGTCTGATCCACCATGTTCTTCACCTGGTTGGTAAAGGTGCCGTTGAGGTAGCTCAGCGTGACCAGGGGGTCGTTTTGCCCGCCGGCGCCCGTGTTGGCGGCGTAGGCCACGGTGAGCAGGAAGCAGACGCAGGCCGCCGCCGCGGCGATTTTCCATTTCTTCATATGTAACCTCCGTGTTCCGTGCCCCGTCCAGTCCCAGTAATGGGGCTGGACGGGGGTTCCGTGCTTTCTCAGACCAGTCGTTCCGGGCTCAGGCCGAAGCTGACGGCGATGGCGTTGTCCACCCGCCGCATTACCTGGTCGTCCACCCGGCCCATGTGCTCCCGCAGCCGTTTTTTGTCCAGGGTGCGGATCTGCTCCAGCAGGACCACCGAGTCCTTGGGCAGGCCGCAGCTATGGGAGGCCAGGGTGATATGGGTGGGCAGACGGGCCTTGCCCGTTTGGGAGGTGATCGCCGCCGCGATCACCGTAGGGCTGTGTTTATTGCCGGTGTCGTTCTGGACGATGAGCACCGGGCGGACGCCGCCCTGCTCGCTGCCCACCACCGGGCTTAAGTCCGCGTAAAAAATGTCGCCGCGTTTGACGCTATTGTCCACAGGATCTCACACTCCGCCGGATATAGTGCCCGTCTACGCTTATGTAGACCGGGTACTATCATTCTCCCACGGGGCGGCGGCTTTTATACCGTCCTGGCAGGGAAAAACCGCCGCGGCTCGCCGCCGGTCTTTTTCCTCCGGCGGGTTCCCTGACTATCCTATGCGTCCTTGTAGATCCTTGGCACTCTGGGGGCCACGGCGCACAGCAGCTCGTACGAGATGGTGCCCGCCAGTTCGGCGTGGCGCTCCACCGGCAGGTGGGGGCCGAACACCTCCGCCACGTCGCCGGGGCGGACGTTGGCGGACCCGTCCAGGCCGATCATGCACATATCCATGCACACCCGGCCCATGATGGGGCGGGGCCGGCCGTCCAGCCAAACAGAGCCCGCATTGGACAGCGCCCGGTGCAGGCCGTCGGCGTAGCCGATGGGCAGCACCGCCGTCCGTCCGCCCTCCGGGCCGAAGCTGGCCGTGCAGCCGTAGCTCACCGGGGTGTTTTCCGGGAAGTCCCGCACTGCCGCCACCCGGCTGTACAGCGACATCACCGGCTTGAGGCCCGGGCCGTCCAGCCCTTCACAGGAAGGGTCGGGATAGCAGCCATACAGGGCGATACCAGGGCGGATCATATCCATGTGCGTACAAGGATAGTTTAACACAGCGGCGCTGGCCGCGCAATGGCGAATTTCAAAGGCGCGGCCGTATTTTCCCCCCAATTCCTCCAGCACATCCAAAAACCGGGTGAACTGGAGCATGGTGTATTCCTCGTCCCCGTCGGCGTTGGCGAAGTGGGTGAAAATGCCCTCCGGCTCCAGATGGGGCAGGGCGCACAACGCCGCGATCTCCTTTGCCGCCTCCTCTGGGTCGTGATCCAGCACCCCCAGGCGGCTCATGCCGGTGTCGACCTTGAGATGTACTTTGGCTCGTTTTCCCGCCGCCCCGGCGGCCTCGGACAGCGCCTTTGCAAGCTCGGGGGTGAACACCGCCTGGGTCACGTCCAGCTCCACCGCCGATCCGGCCAGCGCCGGGTGGGTGTACCCCAGAACCAGGATGGGGGCGGTGATGCCCGCCGCCCTCAAGGCCGCCGCCTCGTCCAGGCAGGCCACCGCCAGGTAGTCCGTCCCCAGCTCCACCAGCCGCCGCGCCACCGGGATGGCCCCGTGGCCGTAGCCGTTGGCTTTCACAGTGCCCAAAAATCTGCTGTCCGGGGCGCAGGCGCGCAGGTCCCGGTAGTTGTGCTCCAGATTGCCCAGGTCGATCTCAGCCCAGGTCCGTGTGGTGTCACGTGTTGTCTCCCGTGTCATCTTGCTTCAACTCCGTTGTAAAATTGCTGACGCTCGCCGTCAGCACCGTCTCCCCGGCCACGCTCACCTCGGCCCGCAGCAGGGCACGGCCGGCCCGGTCAAAGGTGAGCAGGAACTGGGTGCCGGTGTTGGCCTCCAGCTCTGGGTCCCGGAAGGAAATTTGAAGATATTCGCCGTTCTCGCCAGACCAGGCGCATTTCGCCATGTAGCCCTTCTCGATCTGCTCCATGATGGCGGGGACGGCGGACACCGGCGTCAGCCCCGCCCCGTCCAGCAGGCCCAGGGACAGCCCCGCGCCGTCGTACTCCAGCACGGTCTCGCCCTCCGCGACGCGGGCGGTGATGCCCGCCAGCAGCTCCGGGGCAATGACGGTGAGCACCGTCTCCCCCTCCCTCTGCCAGCTTGCGTCCAGGGTGAAGTCGTACACCGCCTCGCTGTAGCACACGGATATGTCCACCGTGGCCGACCAGCCGGACAGCGCCTGGTATTCCTCCCGGAGGGCCAGCGCCGCCTCCTCCGGGGTCTCCGCCGCCGTCCCGGCCTTGCAGCCGGACAGCAGCAGGGTCATCATCAGTACACAAGACAGCGCC
>CAZCFU010000117.1:0-5338 GCA_964498005.1 uncultured Oscillospiraceae bacterium
ATCTATGAGACCGTCCGCGGCTCCGACGTGTTCGTGGTGCAGTCCACCAGCTCCCCGGTGAACGACAACCTGATGGAGCTGCTCATCATGATCGACGCGCTGAAGCGGGCCTCCGCCGGGCGCATCACCGCCGTGATCCCCTACTTCGGCTACGCCCGGCAGGACCGCAAGACCAAGCCCCGCGACCCCATCTCCGCCAAGCTGGTGGCCAACCTGATCACCCGCGCCGGCGCCGACCGGGTGCTGACCATGGATCTCCACGCCAACCAGATCCAGGGCTTCTTCGACATCCCGGTGGACAATCTGCTGGGCTCCCCCGTGTTCGTAGAGCATTTCTTCCGCCGCTTCGCCCCCGTGCATGAGGAGACCATGGTGGTCTCCCCCGACGTGGGCAGCGTGGCCCGGGCCCGGGCCTTCGCCCAGAAGCTGGAGATGCCCATGGCCATCGTGGATAAGCGCCGCCAGAAGGCCAACTCCTCCGAGGTCATGAACATCATCGGCGACGTCACCGGCAAGAACGTCATCCTGCTGGACGACATGGTGGACACCGGCGGCTCCCTGTGCCACGCGGCCCAGGCCCTGGTGGAGATCGGCCACGCCAAGTCGGTCACCGCCTGCGCCAGCCACGGCGTGCTGTCCGGCCCCGCCATCCAGCGCATCAACGACTCCGCGCTGGACGAGGTGGTGTTCCTGGACACCATCCAGCCCAAAGACAACATCGCCGAGCTCTGCCCCAAGATCAAGTACCTCTCCGTGGCCCACCTGTTCGCCGAGGCCATCGAGCGCATCTACCAGGAGATCTCCGTGTCCAAGCTGTGGCAGTAAGACTCCGCATCCTTTCCCCATGATAAAAACAGATCCGCCCCGGGGCAAAGCTCCGGGGCGGTTGTTCCCTTTGGGAGGTATCGACGTGTTCTTTCAAAAAAAGGCCCCGGTTACCTGGCTCATCGTGGGCCTGGGCAACCCCGGCGGCAAATACGAAAACACCCGCCATAACGTGGGCTTCCTGGTGGCGGACGAGCTGGGCGAGCGGGGCCGCTTCCCCATCCAGCGCCTGAAGTTCAAGGCGCTGACGGGCGCCGCCACCATCGGCGGGCAGGGCGTGCTGGTGATGAAGCCCACCACCTATATGAACCTGTCCGGTGAGGCGGTGGGCGAGGCGGCCCGGTTTTACAAGCTGGCCCCCGACCATGTCCTGGTCATCTCGGACGATGTGGACCTCCCCCTGGGCAAGCTGCGCATCCGCGCGGGCGGCTCCGCCGGAGGGCACAACGGGCTGAAGAGCGTCATCCAGCACCTGGGCAGCGACCGGTTCCCCCGGCTCAAGGTAGGCGTGGGCGGTAAGCCCCACCCGGACTACGACATGGCGGACTGGGTGCTGGGCAAGCTCCAGGGCGAGGACAAAAAAGTCATGGACGAGGCCGTCAAGCGGGCGGCGGACGCCATCGAGTGCTTTTTGAAGGACGGCCCGCAGAAGGCCATGAACCGCTATAACTAGCGCCCGGGCCGCGCCGCCTCTACCCCCAGGCTCAGCGCCGCCCGGAACAGGGCCTTGTCGTGAATCACATCCAGCTCCAAACTCACATTGGTGAGGGCCTCCACCATATCCTGCCCATCATCCCCGATCCTGCGGGCAATCTCCTCCTGTAACGCCAGCTTCCGCTCCTCTAAACTTTTTGTCTCCTCATCCATTTCATACTGTTGACCGGCCCATTCATCTATCATATAATAAAGTTCACGCATAATTTTTTCCACAACAATCTCCCCTCATTCGTAGCGATTTTCACTACACACAGGATAGCATAGTTTCCCCTACAAGTCAAGAGGAAGGGGCAATATTTATGACCAAATTTCCAGAACGGCTCAAGCAGCTTCGGGAAGCGCGTGGGATTTCCCAGGCAACGGTCAGCAAAGAGCTGGGCGTTTCCCGCTATACTGTCTATTCATATGAAAAAGGAAAGACCGAGCCCACCTTGGACGGGTTGGCCATCCTTGCTAACTATTTCGATGTCACAGTGGACTATCTGCTGGGACTGACAGATTAAGGCCCTGGGCAGGACTCCGCGCGCGCAGTGCGGGGGTTAATTGGCCCCGGAGGCGAGCGCCCTTATGTGAGCCGCAGCGGGCCTCCCCCGCACGCAGCGAGGGGAGCCCTGCCCAGGGGCGGACGCTGCCCGTTATTACGCCCACATCTTCCAAATTTTTCAAGTTCGAGGTCATCCCATGAAACTGCTGCTGAACATTTTAAATGAGGTGCCGGAGTACCAGCCGCTGGAAGCCGCCCTGGAGGCGGGCCGCTCCCCGGTGGAGGTGGCGGGGCTGTCCCCCGTCCACCGGGCGCATTTTGCCGCCGGCCTGCTGTCCCGTCTGGACGTGCCGGTGGTGCTGGTGTGCGCGGACGAGGCGGAGTGTACCCGCTTGGCCGCCGACGTGACGGCGCTGACCGGCGTCCCCGCCACCGTGATCGGGGCCCGGGAGTTTTTGTTCCACGAGGGGGCGGTGGCCTCCAAGCAGTGGGAGCACCAGCGCTTATCGGCCTTCCACGCCATGGCCGAGGGCAAGGCAAAGCTCATCGCCGCCACGGTGGAGGGCCTTTTGCAGCGCACCCTTCCCCCCGAGGAGCTGGCCGCCCATGTGGTCACCGTAGAGGCCGGCGGCAGCTACGACCTGGACGGGCTGGCCGACCGCTTGGCCGCCCTGGGTTACACCCGCTGCCAGCAGGTGGAGGGCGTGGGCCAGTTCGCCCTGCGGGGCGGCATCCTGGACGTGTTCTCTCCCGGGCAGAGCGACCCCGTCCGCGTCGAGTTCTGGGATCGGGACGTGGACTCCATGGGCCTGTTCGACGTGTCCTCTCAGCGCCGGATCGGGCACTTGGACAAGGCGGTGTTCCTGCCGGTCAGCGAGCTTCTGCCCGTCCGGGACGAAAATGGCCGGTGGGAGCGCCTGGGGGACTGCCAGCTCCCCGCCCGCTACGCGAAATTGACCACCGCCGCCCATCACCTGCCCCCGGACGCCATCGTGTGCCTGTCCGAGTCCAGCCGAGTGGCGGAGCGGGGCAAAAACTGGCAGTGGCAGTTGAACGAGGATATCAAGACCCTGCTGGAGGCCGGGAAATTGGACGGAAAACACGCCCGGTTTTCCGCTGCCATGGACGAGCTGATGGAGGTGCTGGCCGACCATGCCCTGTGCTTCCTGGACTCCTTCACCACCTCCGCCGCCCCCCTGCCGCCCAAGGTGATCCTCACCGCCCAGGGCCGGCAGCTCTCCTCCTTCGGGGCCAGCCTGGACGCGGCGGCGGCGGATCTGACCCAGCTCCAGGCCGCCAACGTGGGCACGGTGGTGCTGGTGGGCAGCGAACAGCGGGCCTTAAATCTGCAATCCATGCTCCGTGAGCGCAAGGTGCGCTCGGCAGTGGACTTCCAGCTCCACGACCTACCCCAGCCCGGGGGCATCACCATCGCGGTGGGCGGGCTGTCGGCGGGCTTTGACTACATCGGCTGCCCCTACGCCGTGCTGACCGAGGGCGGGAACGAGCCTCGCCGCAAGGGCAAGCGGCTGAAGAACGCCGCCGACCGCCGCAAGGTGGATTCCTTTACAGACCTTTCCCCCGGAGATTTGGTCGTCCACGAGCACCACGGCATCGGCCGGTTCGTGGGCATGGTGAAGATGACGGTGGACGGCGTGGAGAAGGACTACGTCAAGCTGGCCTACGCCGGGACGGACACCCTGTATCTGCCCGCCACCCAGCTGGACGCCATCGCCAAGTATATCGGCGGCGGGGAGGACCCGGAGACCAAGAAGCTGTCCAAGCTGGGCGGCGGCGAGTGGGAGCGGGCCAAGGCCCGCACCCGGGCGGCGGTGAAGGATCTGGCCAAGGGGCTGATCCAGCTCTACGCCCAGCGCCAGCGCCAGCCGGGGTACGCCTTCGCCGCCGACAGCCCCTGGCAGAAGGAATTCGAGGAGGACTTCCCCTACGACGAGACGGAGGACCAGCTCCGCTCCATCCGGGAGATCAAAAAGGACATGGAGGCCCCCCGGCCCATGGACCGCCTGCTGTGCGGCGACGTGGGCTACGGCAAGACGGAGGTAGCTCTCAGGGCCATCATGAAGTGCGTGCTGGACGGCAAGCAGGCGGCCATCCTGGTGCCCACCACCGTGCTGGCCCGCCAGCACTACCTCACCGCCCGGAGCCGCTTCGCCAAGTACCCGGTGGAGATCGAGGTGGTCAGCCGCTTCCGCACTCCCGCCCAGATGAAAAAGGCGCTGGCCGGGGTGGAGAACGGCTCGGTGGACCTGCTCATCGGCACCCACCGGCTGCTGCAAAAGGACGTGCGTTTCAAGGACCTGGGCCTGCTGGTGGTGGACGAGGAGCAGCGCTTCGGCGTCACCCACAAGGAGCGTTTAAAGGAGATGTCCAAGCAGGTGGACGTGCTCACCCTGTCCGCCACCCCCATCCCCCGCACCTTGAACATGGCGCTTTCCGGCATCCGGGATATGTCCGCCATCGAGGAGCCCCCCGCCAACCGCCAGCCGGTGCAGACCTACGTGCTGGAGCACGACTGGTCGGTGCTGGCCGACGCCATGCGCCGGGAGCTGGAGCGGGGCGGGCAGGTGTACTACCTCCACAACCGGGTGGACACCATCCAGCGCACCGCCGCCCGCATCAAGGAGATGCTGGGGGAGGACGCGGTGGTGGCGGTGGGCCACGGCAAGATGAGCCAGGAGGAGCTGGGCGACGTGATGACCCGTGTCTCCGACGGCGAGGTGGACGTGCTGGTGTGTACCACCATCATCGAGACGGGCATCGACATCGCCAACGTGAACACCCTCATCATCGAGGACGCGGACAAGATGGGCCTGGCCCAGCTCCACCAGATCCGGGGCCGGGTGGGCCGTTCCCCCCGGCGGGCCTACGCCTACATGACCTACCGCCAGGGCAAGGTGCTCACCGAGATCGCCGCCAAGCGGCTGTCCGCCATCCGGGAGTACGCCGAGTTCGGCTCCGGCTTCAAGATCGCCATGCGGGATTTGGAGATCCGGGGCGCGGGCAACCTCCTGGGCCCGGAGCAGTCCGGCTTCCTGATGAGCGTGGGCTACGACCTCTATCTGAAATTATTGGAGGAAGCGGTGCTGGATGAGAAGGGCGAGGCCCCGGCCCGCCTGCCCGAGTGTACGGTGGATCTGACGGTGGCCGCCTCCATCCCGGACAGGTACGTCCCCTCGCCGGAGCAGCGCATGGATCTGTACCGCCGCATCGCCCGGGTGCGCACGGCGGAGGACGCGGACGACGTGACCGACGAGCTCATCGACCGCTTCGGCGACCCGCCCCGGCAGGTGA
>CAZCFU010000118.1:0-5247 GCA_964498005.1 uncultured Oscillospiraceae bacterium
CGGGGGCCATGGCCGCCCCCATGTTGTTGGCGTCCTTGATGCCCTTGTCCACCACCTTGCCCACCGTCACCCGGGCCACCCGGGGGCCGGGCCGGACGTCGTTGGTCACAATGACCGCCCCGGCGGCGGTGGCCGTCCACTGGGCGGTGGGGGTGCGCTGGCTGCCGTACTCCAGCGGTGTGCGGTACTGCCGCTCCGCCGAGCAGAAGTGGGAGGAGGTGACGGCGGCGGCATATTTGCCGTGTCCGCCGCTGAGCAGCAAGGTGGCCAGCGCCAAGCTCTCCCCCATGGTGGAGCAGGCCCCGTACAGGCCGAAAAAGGGCACGGCGGCGGCGCGGGCGGCATAACCCGAGCCGATGCACTGGTTCAGGAGATCCCCCGCCAGCATCAGATCCAGATCCGGCGTGTGCAGCCCCGCCCGCTTCAGCGCCGAATCCAGGGCAAGCTGCTGCATGGCCGACTCGGACTTCTCCCAGGTCTCGCAGCCGAAGGTGTCATCCTTGCTGGTGTGGTCGAAGTGCCGCCCCAGAGGGCCCTCGGTCTCTTTTTTGCCGGCGGCGGAGCCGTGGCCGATGATAACGGGGGGCGACCCAGGCTGGAAGGTCTGCCGCCCCAGCTTTTGATTTTCCATCATGTGGACAAACTCCTTTGGGATGGTTTCCCTTAGTTTGCGCAATGGAAACCAATTCATGCGCCCGGAAAGATTTGACAACAAAAATCGCTTTGTCACTGGAAAAACGGGACGGACGGTGATATAATATGGGACGCTGATTTCGCTCCCGCCTGCTGGGCGGGAGCGAAACATGACATAGATTGTGAGGGATCGGCCATGCCTGAGGAGACCCGTTCCATCGGATATATCTGCCCCGTGTGCGGAAACGCCGTCATCGCCCAGCGCTCCGCTTTCCAGCTCGCCGCCGGGGACACCGCCCTGCCCTGCCCCTGCGGCAAGTCGGAGCTGTCCTTCCGCCAGAAGGGCGACCGCTGCGAGATCACCGTGCCCTGCCTGTTCTGCGCCAAGGATCACACCGCCGTGTGCGCCAACGACGCCCTGCTCCACCAAAAGCTGCTGGCCCTGTCCTGCCCCGCGTCCGGGCTGGGCTGCTGCTATGTGGGCGAGGAGGACCAGGTGTTCCGCGCCATGGAAAAGCTGGAGGCCGCCGTGGACAAGCTCCGCCTGGACGACCAGACCGAAAGCCGGGGCGCGTTTTTAAATGAGGTGGTCATGGGCGAGGCGCTGGCCGAGCTCAAGGACATCGCCCAGCGGGGCGGCGTCAAATGCGCCTGCGGCTCCCCTGACTACGGCGTCAAGGTGGGCTACTCCACCATCGACCTGGTGTGCGCCCGCTGCGGGGCCGCCCTGCGCCTGCCCGCCGCCGCCCCCGACGACCTGGACGCCCTGTGCGCCCGGGATACGTTAACCATCCCCGGAAAGAAGGACTGAACCGTGAGCACATTTTATGAGATGGACCTCCGGGTGGACTCCCGGGACGTGGATCTGTTCAACCAGTGCCGCCCCTCCGCCCTGCTGGGCTACCTCCAGGAGGCCGCCACCCAGGCCGCCCTGGCCCTGGGCGTGTCCGGGCCCCAGATCCGGGAAAAATACAACTGCCTGTGGATGGTCACCCGCACCTGGCTGGAGCTGGACGCCCCCCTGCGCTGGAACGACCCCCTCACCGTCAAGACCTGGCACCGGGGGGCCTCCGGCGCGTCCTCTTACCGGGACTTCGACCTCTTCCGGGACGGGGCCCCCATCGGCCAGGGCACCTCCCAGTGGGTCATGGTGGACGCGGACAGCCGCAGGCTCTTCCGCATGAAGGATTTAGCCGAGTTCCAGGGCACCGACGGCGGCGAGCTGAACAAATCCGTCAAGCTCCGCCACCCTCCCCTGCCCGACGCCTTCGACTGCCGCGTCCGGCGCGACCTGCGCTACTCCGACACCGACATCAACGGCCACGTCAACAATACGCACTACGCCGACTTCGCCTGCGACAGCCTCCACCTGGAGCGGCTGGGCCGGGGAAAATTCGTCCGCTCCATCCAGATCGGCTACGTGGGCGAGTGTCAGGCGGGCGAGACCATCTGGGTGGACACCGCCACCCGGGGGGACGAGCTGTTCGCCCGGGGCGAGGGCGAGGACGGCGTCGAGCGGTTCGACTTCGCCCTGAAACTGGACGATCTGCCCGAAAATGACAGACATTCCCTGGCAACCCCAAAGATTTAATCCTTTTGTAACAAATATTCATGAACTTTTGTAACGACTGTCCTTTATCCTGATCCTTGCAAGAGATGCTTTTCTTTTTCATTCTATCCTCCATCCTTCGAGCCGGGACCTGCGTCCCGGCTCAACTTTTTTGCCTTTTTGTCCCCGGGCGTAAGCCCGGGGGTATTTTTCGATCCCGGGCCCATGTCCCGGCCCAGCTTTCGCGCCTCCCGGGGGAAAAATTTGGCTCGACATTTTTCTTAGCATTTTCTTCATCCCATGGTTGACATTTGAAATAGTGTGGTGTAAATTATGTATGTAGCTTTGCGCTTCGAAGCTGACCGAAAAAAAGTTTAGAAGGAAGGAGCAATTTTCTATGAAGCACACCAAGAAAAGGGTCGCGGCCCTGCTGCTGACCCTGGCGATGGTATTGTCCCTGATGCCCGCCGCGTTCGCCGCGGATACGGACTTCCCGGATATGCCCGCCGAAGAGGACGCGTCCTACGCGGCTGTCAAGTCCGCCGTGGACAACGAGATCATGACCGGTGAAAACGGCATGCTCAACCTGGAGGGCACCATCCTCCGCTCCACCGTCTCCAAGATGGTCGTCACCGCCTTCGCCGCCAAGGGCGAGGCCGACCTGAGCGACTATCCCGACGTGGCCGACGGCGCGTGGTACGCCGAGTGGATGGCCAAGGCCAACCAGATGGGCATCATGAGCGGCACCAGCGGCAAGATGCGCCCCAGCGATGAGGTCACCCTGCAGGAAGTCGCCGCCATGCTCGTGCGCGCCCTGGGCCTGGAGCCCGGCACCGAGGCTGACCTGGAAGACGTCCCCGGCGCTGAGGACGTGGCCGCCTGGGCCATCCCCTGGGTCGCCGCCCTGGTCAAGGCCAACTACATCTCCGATGTGACCGGCGCTAACCAGCCCATGACCCGCGGCGCGTTCGCCGAGGTCATCTACAAGGTCACCGGCGAGGGCAACTACGTCAAGGAAGCCGGCGAGATCACCACCGACGTGAACGGCAACATCGTCATCACCGCTAACGGCGTGTCCCTGAAGGGCATCACCGTCACCGGCGACGTCATCATCGCCGACGGCGTGGACGCCGGCTCCATCGTGCTGGACGGCGTGAAGATCGAGGGCCGTCTGGTGGTCCGCGGCGGCGATGAGGCCGAGCTGAAGAACGGCACCACCGCTTCCGCCACCGTCGTGGCCAAGACCTCCGGCGAGGTCACCGTGAAGGCCGACGACAGCTCCAAGACCGGCGCCATCGACGTGGCCGGCACCAACAGCAAGGCCCCCGAGAAGGTCACCCTGGACATGGCTGAGCCCAACGCCACCATCTCCACCGACACCACCGTGGCCGTGCAGAACGCCAAGGGCGGCGAGATCACCATGGCTTCCGCCAACGTCTCCCTGTCCGTTGAGAGCGGCACCCTGGACAACGTCATCGTGTCCGACGGCATGAACGAGGCCAAGGTGGCGGTCGCCGAGGGCGCCACCATCGAGAAGATCACCACCAACACCGACCTCACCGTCACCGGCGAGGGCACCGTGTCCGAGGTCTCCGGCTCCGGCGTGGTGTCTGACGAGTCCGGCGAGGTCATCGGCGGCGGCGACGACGAGCCCGCCAACGTCCCCACCATCTCCGACGCCCCCTTCACCTCTGAAGAGGACACCAGCGTTCCCAGCGGCGCTGTGGCCCACACCCACAACTATGACCGGGCCAATCCCAAGCCCTATAACGCCACCAACCACGCCATCGTGTGCGTTGACAAGGCTGCGGTTGACGCCACGGAGTCCACTCCCGCTCAGGCCGCCATCGACGGCTGCGGTGCGGTGGTTTACGAGCCCCACGTCTACAGCATCGCGTGCAAGCCCGATGGTGAGGTCTCTGAGACCGCTTCTGAGAACACCGCCAAGAAGTGCGTCTGCGGCCAGGTAGCCCCCGGCACCGTCACCGGCAGCACCGTCGCGGCCGGCTCGGAGGAAGGCGACTGGAACTGCGCCAGCGAAGACGACCACAACTGGCAGCTCAAGACCACCACTGCCGCCACCTGCACCGCCAACGGCACCAAGGTCTATGAGTGCACCAACACCCATACCGACGAGGAGGGCGAGACCAAGACCTGCGCCGCCACCAAGACCGAAACCATCGCCAAGGTGCCCCACAACCTGGTCGTGGACACTGACACCTCGACTGCCGCCACCTGCGTGGCGGACGGCACGACCAAGTATAAGTGCACCAACTCCGATTGTAGCGCTGACCTCTCCAGCTTCAACGTGACCGTCGCCAAGGAGACCGTGGCGCACACCGTGATACGCGACACCACCCAAGACCAGGCCGCCACCTGCACCACCCGTGGTGTAGAAGGCTGGAAGTGCTCTGTGACAGGCTGCACCGCAGACCTGAACAAGGATCTCGGCCTGAGCCCCAACAAGCACACCTTCGCCGACTCTTGGACTGACAACGAGGACGGCACCCACAGCCGCACCTGCACTGGCTGCAGCAACTTTACTGAGACCAAGTCCCACACCTGGATCGTGAACGCCCCCGCCGTGGCCGCTGACTGCCAGAACAAGGGCTCCACCGCCTCCTACAAGTGCTCCGCGACCGACTGTACAGCCACCAAGGCCGCCGAGGAGACCCCCAAGACCGGCCACTCCTACGGCACTGCCTGGGCCACCAGCGCGACCGAGCACTGGCATGAGTGCACCACCGAGGGCTGCTCCGAGAAGTCCGGCACCGCTACCCACACCTGGAGCGCGGTCGAGGCCGGCCAAAAGGCCGAGGGCGCTTACTGCCTCGTGTGCGGCTACGGCAAGGAAGGCGGCAGCACTGGTCCCACCGAGCCTGAGAAGCCCGCGGCGCACACCCACAACTGGGTGAAGGGTGAGTGCACCACTCAGCCTGCTGGTCAGACCTGCACCTGCCCCAAGGCTAACGAGCACAAGTCCGCAGGCGAAGTGACCAAGGACCAGAAGTGGACGTGCTCCGAGTGCAAGCTCGAGGTTACGGGCACCAAGGAAGAGACGCAGG
>CAZCFU010000119.1:0-5093 GCA_964498005.1 uncultured Oscillospiraceae bacterium
CAGCGGTTGAACACGATCATGTCCGCGTTGGTGATCTTCTCCATCATCAGCTGGCCCAGGTTCTTGGCGTACACGTCGAAGGTGGACGCCTCCACCATGGTCATGATCTGGTACAGCACCCAGTTGTCGGGCAGGGTCTCCTGATAGAGCTTTTGCAGTGACCACATCCCGTTGAACTCGATGAGGATCTGCTTCGGGCGGTGTTTCTTTTCCAGCTGCTTGAGGAAGGCGGGGGTCATGTCGTCCTCGTTCTCCACGTTGACCACCGTGACGTTGCGCAGCGCCTTGGGGTCGTACTCCTCCGTCCCCTCCTCACAGCAGATCAGCAGGGTGCGCCCGTCCCGGGCGAAGCCGTCCTGGAGGATGCCGTTGATGAAGGTGGTTTTGCCGCCGTCCAGAAAGCCGGCGAACAGGTAAACAGGGATATCCATGTCGGTATCCGCCCCTTTTTACAGGCCGAACAGGGCGGCCAGCTTATCCTCTTTCAGCTCCGCGCCGATGACGCACAGCCGCCCGGTGTAGTCGGCGGGGCCGGTGCGCACTTCGTGCTCCTCGGGCACGTAGTCGAAGTGGAGCCACGTGCCGTCCCCCGCCGGGACGATGCCCTTGGCCCGGAGGATGGCGCCGCACTCGCCCAGGTCCAGCTCGGCAAGGATGCGCTCCAAGTCCTCTTTGGCGAAGGGCTTGACGGTCTCCCTGCCCCAGCTGGTGAACACTTCGTCGGCGTGGTGATGGCCGTGGTGGTCGTGGTCATGGCAGCCGCAGGAGCACTCCTCGCCGTGTTCGTGGTGGTGATGATGCTCGTGGTCATGCTCCTCATGCTCGTGATGATGGTGATGCTCGTGCTCCTCGTGATCATGGTCGTGATGGTGCTCGTGTCCGTCCTCATCGTGGTCATGATGATGGTGGTGATGGGCGTGGGCCGCCTCCTCGGCCTCGTGGGCGGTGCGGACGCGCTCCAGCAGCTCCTCCTCCAGGGAGGTCTTTTCAATGGCGGACAAAACGGTCTTTCCGTCCAGCTGATCCCAGGGGGTGGTGAGGATGACCGCGCCGGGGTTCTTGGAGCGCAGCAGCTCCACCGCCGCCTCCAGCTTTTCCTGGGTCAGGTTCTGGGTGCGGGACAGGATGATGGTGCCGGCGTTCTCCACCTGGTTGTTGTAGAACTCGCCGAAGTTCTTCATATACATCTTGACTTTGGCGGCGTCCGCCACGGTGACGAAGCTGTTCAGCTTCAGCGCCGGGTTTTCCTTGGCGGTGTTCTCCACCGCCGCCACCACGTCGGACAGCTTGCCCACGCCGGAGGGCTCGATGAGGATGCGGTCGGGGTGGAAGCGCTCCTCCACCTCCTGGAGGGCCTTGCCGAAGTCGCCCACCAGCGAACAGCAGATGCAGCCGGAGGACATCTCGGAGATCTCCACCCCGGCGTCCTTCAAAAAGCCGCCGTCCACGCTGATCTCGCCGAACTCGTTCTCGATGAGCACCAGCTTCTCGCCCTGGTACGCCTCGGCCAGCAGCTTCTTGATGAGGGTGGTCTTGCCCGCGCCTAAAAAGCCGGATACGATGTCGATTTTTGCCATGGGAAATCATTTCCTTTACTTTGAATTTCCCTTATTCTACAACCGAAAAGAGGGAAAGTCAAGGCCCCCGCCCGGTGGGCGGGGGCCTTGAGGGTCATTCTGTGGTGATATGGTAGATATGATCCTCGCCGAACTGGACGTAGTCCACCTGGGACAGGTCGAGGGGCGTGTCGAACGCCCAATAGGTGCCCAGCTCCCATTCCGGGGTCTCGGTGAGCAGGTCGGGGGTCACCTGGAAATAGGGGTCCGAGCGGTCCCTGTGCGTCTCTGTGAGGTAGATGGCGTTGCCCGGCTCAAGGATCAGTGCGGAACCGTCCTTCATGACAACGCGCACATTCCCGGGGTGCTGGGGCGTGAGACGGCCATTGTCCTGCCGCAGGTTGCTGCGGAACTCGAATTTGAGCCCCAGGGGGGAGAGCTTCATGGTGTCCACGAGGTTGACCTGCCCGGTGGCGGGGTCGGCCCACTCCACCCCGCCGCAGTCGATGGTAGCCACCTGGCTCACGAAGTGGCTGCCGATGTCGAAGGTGAACGTTCCGCGGAACACCTCGGTAAAGGTATAGTGCTCCCCTTCCTCGGAATAGGGCAGCTCGATCCACAGCCCCTCCACGGTCAGCAGCTTTTGTCTGCCGTCATTGTACGGGATGTCCTTGTACTCGTGGGAGTACAGGGTCAACACCAATTCTTTCACGTTGTCCGTGGGGTCGCTGTCGGGAAGGGTGTAGCAGTTCCATGACCTTCCGTGAAACACCTCCCGCATACCTGGGGTGGTGTAGGCCTTGCTGAGTCCCACCGGGTTATAGTAAAAATTGGGTACCTCCAAGTGGAAATCCTGGTAATTGCCCTCACTGTCTTTTCCGGTGAGCATATACCGGCCCTGGGTCTCTTTGTCCAGATCCGGGAGCACGGTGCCCTCCGGCGCTTCAATACGCAGGCGCAGGTAGTAGGCGTCCTCATCCGCCAGGGCGGCGATGGGGGTCATGGTGGCCCCGTTGCTGGTGACGCTGTACTCCTCACTGCCGTCAAAGACGCGGCCCACCCCGTTCAGGATCTCCACCTGGGTGGTGGTCAGCGGCTCGTCCGCCCACTGGGCAAACAGCCCCTGCATCAGGTCGCCCGCCCCGAAAATGCGTGCCGCCAAGGTGGACACCGTGAGGGCGGCGATGACGGCGGCGGCCGCCGCGACGCGGACGGGCAGGCGGCGCAGTTTGGGCCTTTTTTCCTCATTGATTTTTTTCATAGTCAGCTCCTTGATCCGGGCGGACGAAAGGGGGCTGTCGCCGGCCAGATCCACGCTCTCGTCCGCATAGTGGTCCAACAGGTCGGAAATTCGTTTGTTCATGCCAATTCCTCCTTCGTCAGCAGTTCTTTTAATTTGAGCCGTCCCCTGCGCAGTTTGGTTTTTACAGTGGATTCATTGAGATCCATGGCGGCGGATATCTCCTTGACGCTCTGGGCGTAATAGTAATGGCGCAGGAAGATCTCCCGGTCCTGGCCGGGGAGGCTGTCCACCGCCCGGCGCACCAGCCGCCGTTCCTCCGTCCGCTCCAGCTCCCCGGCGGGGTCGCCGGGGCCGGGCAGGTCGATCACGTCCTCCTCCAGGGGGAGGGTCTGGCCCCGCTGGCGCAGCCTGTTTTTCGCCTTGTTCCGGGCCACCGCCCCCAGCCATGCCTTCACCTGGCCCGGGCGCAGGTCGGCGGCCTGCTCCCAGGCGGCCAGGAACACGTCGGACGCCACCTCCTCGCCGTCCTCGGGGGACATAGAGCCCCGGAGGATGTTCCACACAATGGTGGACACATAGGGGAGGTAGCGGTCCATCAGCGCCTCCAGTCCGGCGGGGTCGTGTCCGCGCATTTTTCGCAAAATGGTCTCTTCTCGCATAGGGACTGCTCCTTCTCGAAAGCCGCTTTCACCTATATTATCACATCAACTCCGGCCCAGGTTTCACCAAAGCGCAAAAAAAGCCCCCTCCCGGATGGGAGGGGGCGCGGCGCGTCAGCACAGTTCCAAAAGAGATTTTACCAGGCCGGACACCTTTTCATGGGCTTCGATCTGTTTGGCGCGGGCGGAGGTATCCAACGGCATCCCATCCGGTTGGGCCGCTTCTGCCCAGAGATCCCGCTCCCTGCGCAGCAGTTCCAGCCACAGGTCGAGGTACTGGAACGGGTCTCCGGTCCATTCGGCGCTCTCGTAGCCAAAGCTGATGGCGGGGCCTTTGCTGACAACGGTCACCAGTCCGTCGCCGAAATCTTCCGCCTTCCCCAGGACGACAATATCAGGATGCGTATAGAAATATTCCGCTTCCGTGATCAGTCCCATCTCTTTCAGCTCCCGGCGGAGGCCGTCCCACTCACTCTTGGAGACGTCGGCCGTCCCCGCCTTCAAACGGCCCAGCACCGCCTTGGAGCTGTCGGACAGCCGGTCATAGGCGGCTTTTAGATACCCGTCTTGGGATGCCTCCGCCTGTTTCGCGGCCTCGGCCACCTGGTTCAGTTCGGAGGCAAAGCCGGACATCCCCGATCTGCCCGTGCCGGAAGGTTTGCCTGCCACAACTCCTGTCCACCCGTTCTCCAGCGTTACCATTCTCATATCCATGACAGAATCCTCGCTTTCTGTCGTGCGGTCCCTGCACCTCTTTCTTCATTTTTTGCGTGAAGTCCTTACGCTTATTGATGATATCGGCTGCCGCGCCGGGAAAATAAGGGAAAACGGGAAAATGGCGGGCACAGATCCCTCTCAATGAGAAAGCTGTACCCGCCATTTCAATGGCCCGGACTCAGATCACCCGCATCCGGATGACGCCGGGCACCTTGCGGATGTCCTCGATGATCTTCTCGTCTACCACGGAGCCGGTGTCCACCATGGTGTAGGCGTACTCGCCCTTGGACTTGTTGGTCATGTTCTCCACGTTCACCCCGTCGGCGCCCAGTTGGGTGGTGATGCTGGCGATGACGGCGGGGACGTTGCGGTGGATGACGCACAGGCGCTGGGCGCCGGAGCGCTCCATGATCACGTTGGGGAAGTTGACGGAGTTCTTGATGTTGCCGTTTTCCAGGAAGTCGCGCAGCTGGTTGGCGGCCATGACGGCGCAGTTGTCCTCGCTCTCCGGGGTGGAGGCCCCCAGGTGGGGGATTGCGATGACGCCGTCGGCCAGGGTGATCTCGTTATCTGGGAAGTCGGTGACGTACCGGGCCACCTTGCCGGATTTCAGCGCCTCGATCATGTCGGCGTTGTTCACCAGGCCCCCCCTCGCCAGGTTGATGACCCGCGCGCCGTCCTTCATCTTGGCGATGGAGGCGGCGTTGACGGTGTTCTTGGTGGCCTCCATATAGGGCAGGTGGAGGGTGATATAGTCGGAGTTGGCGTACAGGGCGTCGATGTCCTTGACCACCTTGATGTGCCGGTCAAGCCGCAGGGCGGCGTCCACGGACAGATAGGGGTCGTAGCCGTAGACCTCCATCCCCATGCTCAGCCCGATGTTGGCCACCAGCGCGCCGATGGCCCCCAGGCCCACCA
>CAZCFU010000120.1:0-5089 GCA_964498005.1 uncultured Oscillospiraceae bacterium
GGCCTGATGACCGGGGCGGACGACTATGTGACCAAGCCCTTCTCCCCGGCGGAGCTCACCGCCCGGGTGGACGCGCTGTTCCGCCGGACGGGGGGCGTACCCGTGCAGGATCTGGACGAGCTGAGCCAGCCCCCCTTCCTGCTCAACACCCGCAACCGCACCCTGGAGAAGAACGGCAAGCGGATCAAGCTCACCCAGGTGGAGTATTCCATCGTGAAGCTGTTTATGGAAAACCCGGGAAAAGCCCTGGCCCGGGAGGAGATCTTGGAGGCCGTCTGGGGCAAGGAGTACCTGGGCGAGCTGAAGATCGTGGACGTGAATATCCGCCGCCTGCGCATCAAATTGGAGGATGACCCCCAGAATCCCGCCCACATCAGCACAGTGTGGGGCTATGGGTACGAGTGGGAAGTGTAATTGACCCTATGAGACGCTGAACAGAGAGGGGGGACGGAAGGATGGATACGGAAAATCGGCGGAAACGGAAAAAAAGCCCGCCGATCACGCCCAAGCGGGAGGGAGACCCGGCGGAGGAGCCCCAGCCGGAAGTCCCCGCCAAGACCAGGCGCCGGGGCCGGCTGCGCCGCCGCTGGCTGATGAACACCCTGGCCGTCACGTTGGTGGTGGTGGCCTTCGCGGTGAGCGCTTTCTCCATCGCCATGTACAGCTATTATACCTCCACCATCCTGGCCACGCTGGAGAGCAAGGCCCAGACCGCCGCCGGGATGTTCCGCAACTATACCGAGACCAACTATCTCGCCACCGCGCGGCAGTTTGTCAACCAGTTCGAGGAAAAGACCGTGATCGAGGTGCAGATCCTCAACGCCGACGGCCGGGTGCAGATATCCTCCATGGTGGGCATCTCTGGCGCCAGCGTCAACAGCCCCGATACGACTGCCGCCATCAGCCTCAAGCGGGTGCGCACCTTTGAGGGGATCGACCCGGACACCGGCGACAGCGTGATCTCCGCCTCGGCCCCGGTGATCTATAACGGCACGGTGGTCGGCGTGGTCCGCATGGTCACCTCTCTGCGGGAGGTGCAGGATCAGATGATCCGCATTGTGGCGGTCACCTCCGCCATCGGGCTGTCTATCCTGATCGTCATGGGCATCATCGCCTCCTATTTCATCCGCTCCGTGCTGGATCCGGTGATCCGGGTGACGGAGACCGCCAAGCGGATCGCCGCGGGCAGTTACGGCGTGCAGATGGAAAAGCAGTCCGACGATGAGATGGGCGAGCTGGTGGATAGCATCAACGATATGTCCATGAAGATCGACCAGGCCGAGCGGACCCAGTCGGAGTTTATATCTTCGGTGTCCCACGAGCTGCGCACGCCCTTGACCGCCATCAACGGCTGGGCGGAGACGCTGTACAACGGCGAGGTCAGGGATGCCGCCGACGTGAAGAAGGGCATGGGCATCATCGTGTCCGAGGCCCAGCGCCTGACCCGCATGGTGGAGGAGCTGCTGGAGTTCTCCCGGATGGAGACAGGGAGGTTCAACCTGTCGGTGGAGCCCATCGACATCCTGGCGGAGCTGGAGGACGCGGTGTATACCTACCGGGAGTTCTTCCGCCGCAAGGGGCTGGAGCTGGACTACACCGAGTGTACGGAGGAGCTGCCCATCATCAGCGGCGACCCGGAGCGGCTGCGGCAGGTGTTCTGCAATCTGCTGGATAACGCGGACAAGCACGGCGGCTCAGGGGGCCGGGTGGAGGTGTCCGTGGGCCGGGAGGAGGATGAAGTGGTCATCCGCATCCGGGACCACGGCCCCGGCGTACCGGAGGACGAGCTGCCCTTCATCAAGTACAAGTTCTATAAAGGCTCATCCAAGGCCCGGGGCTCCGGCATCGGTCTGGCCGTGTGCGACGAGATCATCAACAGCCACAACGGTACGCTGGACATCGGCAACGCCCCCGGCGGCGGCTGTGTGTCCATCATCCGGCTGCCCATCGGAGTGGAAAGCGTATAGATCCGGCAAAATATCGAACAAAAGTTCAAAATCCCTTGCGTTTTTCCGCCGCTTCTGATATACTGTGGAAAATCGGCGGGACAAAGGAGACAGAACATGGCAAAACGAGATACAAACACCCCCTTTAAGACGAGCTGCGGCGGGCAGGCGCTGATCGAGGGCATCCTCATGCAGGGCCCGGGGAAACGGGCTATGGTGGTGCGCGGGCCGGACGGCGGGCTGACCATTGAGGAAGAGACAGCCAAGCCCCGTTCGGGGCTGGCCAAACTGCCCTTCATCCGGGGGCTGTTCATCTTCGGCGGCTCCATGGTTCACGGCATGAAGGCGCTGATGCGCTCCGCTGAGCTGTCCGACGACGGCAGCATGGAGGAGGAAGAGCTGACGGGCCTGGACAAGTGGATCAGCGACCACTTTGAGGAGAAAAAGGCTATGAGCATCATCATCACCCTGGCGGCGGTGGTCGGCATCGCCTTTTCCGTGGGGCTGTTCATTTTGCTGCCTACCGCACTGACAGGGCTGATCGGGCTGGCGTGGACGACCATGCCGCTGTGGGTGCGCTCGGTGATCGAGGGTGTGCTGAAGGTGGTCATCTTTATGGCATACCTCTATATGTGCTCCAAGATGAAGGAGATCCACCGGGTATTCGAGTACCACGGCGCGGAGCATAAGACCATCTACTGCTATGAAAACGGCCTGGAGCTGACGGTGGAAAATGTCCGCAAGCAGCCCCGGCACCATCCCCGGTGCGGCACCAGCTTCCTGTTCGTGGTCATCACGGTGTCCATTTTCCTGTCCATCGTGGTGTTCACCCCGCTGGAGATCGAGAACACCTTTTTGCGCATGGCGCTGCATCTGCTGATGCTGCCCGTTATCGTGGGAGTGACCTACGAGTTCAACCGCTATGTGGGCGGCCACGACGGCCCGGTGTGCCGGATCCTGCGGGCCCCCGGTATGTGGATACAGAACTTCACCACCTTCGAGCCGGATGACTCCATGATCGAGGTGGGGATCGAGGCGTTAAAGCGCGTCCTGCCTGAGGAGAAGGGCGCGGATCGGTGGTAAATTTGAGATAAAGATTGAAGCAGAGAGGGTGAGAGCCCATGCCCGCCACCTATAATGACCTATATCTGGACGCCCGGAAGGCCCTGAAAGGGATGGGGGTGGAACAGGCTCAGCTGGAGGCCCAGGAGCTGCTGTGCTTTGCCTCGGGCAAGGCTCGGGGGGAATTCCTCCGGGATCTGCCGCTGTATGCCTCCGACGAGGTGGAGCGCCGCTTCCGGGGTCTGCTGGAACGCCGCCTGAAGGGGGAGCCGATAGCCTACCTCATCGGCGAGTGGGAGTTCTACGGCCTGACCTTGGACATCTGCCGGGATGTGCTCATCCCCCGGCCCGACACCGAGACGCTGGTGGAGCGGGGGATCCTGTTTGTCCGGGATCTGCCGGACGGCACGCGGGTGCTGGATCTGTGCGCCGGCAGCGGCTGCGTCGGCCTTGCCATCGCGGAAAACTGCCCCAACACCCGGGTGATTTTGGCTGAGTGGTGGTCGGATGCCCTGCGGGTGGCGCGGCAGAATATTCTGCGCTGCGGTCTTTCCCAGCAGGTTACCGCCGCCCAGGTGGACGCGTTGGAAGTTCCGCCCCGGCTGCTGCGGGATCTTGATTTGATCCTGTGCAATCCTCCCTATATCCCTACCCTGGAGGTGGGCCGGCTGGATCCGTCGGTGCGGGACTACGAGCCCCGTATCGCCCTGGACGGCGGCGAGGACGGCTTAAAATTCTACCGAGCCATCGCGAAGAAGTGGAAAGCGGCGCTGAAACCTGGTGGGAAGCTGGCCTTTGAGGTGGGGTACGACCAGGCCCCGGCGGTGCGGGCCATCATGGCGGAGCAGGGTTTTGTGGACATCCAGACCACCATGGATCCCGGGATGCACTGGCGGGTGGTGGAAGGAAATACGAAGCAGGCTGTGGATCATGATATGGGGAGCGGATCATGTCAGAATTAACGTCAATGATGAATATAGGCAGGGAAATGGCGCGAAAGCTGACGTCTGTGGGGATCGATTCGCCGGAAAAGCTGATTGAAGCAGGGGCCAAGCAGGCATATTTCAACATGAAAATGGCTTATCCCCAGGTTTGCCTGGTGCATTTATATGCGCTGGAGGGCGCGATTCAGCATACTGAATTCAACAACCTTTCGGCAGAAACAAAAAAGGAGCTGAAGGAATTCAGCGACGCTATAAAATGGTAGCGCGGGGAGGGCTGACAATGAAAAAGTGGTATTATAAGGAGTACGAACATGGCTGTAGAGATCAAACAGGAGCGCATATCCGCCGAAGAATACATTGAATTTTTGAAAAGGACGGATTTAGGCTCGCAGTATCCGAAGGAGCGATTTGAGGAGCGTATCCAAAAACTGGTGCGGAATGCGTCTATCAGCTTGACCGCGCGGGATGCCGATGGAAAAATCATCGGGGTATGCTTTGGTATTACGGATTTTGCGTATTGGCTGTTTATCACCGATATCGGGGTTGACCGGGCCTATACCGGGCAGGGGATCGGCAGAGTGCTGATGAAACAGGCCCACGAGGCCGCAGGCGGGAAACAGAACATCGCCGTGTATCTATGCGCCAACACAAACGCCCTTCCGTTTTACGAAAAGCTCGGCATGACCCGCGCGGACGATGTGATGGAATACAACCACATCGAATGGACGGGCTTCACAGTGGAATAAAATATTGAATTAAGTCCGGTTTATAGGACTTCAAGAGGTGTAATATATAGGACAGTAAGAGCCGGTGCCTGAAAACCTGCCGGCGGGAAAGGATGAATGTACATGGCTGACAAGAAGAAGCAGGTGGAGGCCGCGGCCCCCGCCGCGGACAAGAAGAAGGCATTGGACACCTGCATCGCGCAGATCGAGAAGGATTTCGGCAAGGGCTCCATCATGCGCTTGGGGGAGAACACCCACATCGTGGTGGAGGCCATCCCCACCGGCTCGCTGTCGCTGGACATCGCGCTGGGCATCGGCGGCGTGCCCAAGGGGCGCATCATCGAGATCTACGGCCCCGAGTCCTCCGGCAAGACCACCCTGGCCCTGCACATCGTGGCCGAGGCCCAGAAGC
>CAZCFU010000121.1:0-3961 GCA_964498005.1 uncultured Oscillospiraceae bacterium
CGAGCTGGTGCTCATCGACGCCAACCGGGACAAGGCCGAGGGCGAGGCCATGGACCTGAGCCACGGCCTGCCCTATATCGCCGCCATGGACGTGTACGCCGGCACCTACGACGATCTCAGCGACTGCGCCCTCATCGTCATCACCGCCGGGGCCAACCAGAAGCCGGGCCAGACCCGCCTGGAACTCATCGGCCAGAACGTATCCATCCTGAACTCCATCATCCCCCAGATCACCGCCCGGCCCTTTGAGGGCATTCTGCTCATCGTGTCCAACCCGGTGGACGTGCTGACCTACGCCGCGTTCCGCATCTCGGGCTACCCCGCCCACCGGGTGATGGGCTCCGGGACGGTGCTGGACTCGGCCCGCCTGCGCTACCTGCTGGGGGAGCATTTGAACGTGGACAGCCGCTCCATCCACGCCGTCATCGTGGGCGAGCACGGCGACAGCGAGCTGGCGGTGTGGAGCGGGGCCAATGTGTCCGGTGTGCCGCTGGACGGCTTCTGCGAAATGCGGGGGCGGACGGAGCACCAGGAGGCCCGGGAGCGGATCTACGAGGACGTGCGGGACAGCGCCTACGAGATCATCAAGCGCAAGGGCGCCACCTACTACGGCATCGCCATGGCGGTGGCCCGGATCGCGGAGTGCGTCATGAAGGACGAGCGGGCCATCCTGCCCGTGTCGGTGGTGCTGGGCGGGCAGTACGACGGCCTGCGGGACCTGGCGCTGTCCCTCCCGGCCATCGTGGGCCGCAGGGGGGTGGAGCAGATTCTGGAGATCCCCCTGGCCGACAGCGAGCACGCCGCCCTGCACAGCTCCGCCAACCAGCTCCGGGACGTCATCGGCGAACTGAACCTGCCATAAGGTCAAGGGCCTTCCTTTTTTCTTTGTAAAGAAAAAAGGAAGCGAAAAAAGAAACTTCCGCCCGCTGACGGACAGGGTGCGGAACGCTCCATTTCTGCCCGGCGACCGACAATGATAAAGGCCCCCCGGCATATGCCGGGGGGCGGGTTAGTTTAGTGATGACTGCCGCCATGATGCCCGCTATTGCTCTCCTGGTGGTGGCTTCCGCTGGCCGCATCCTGCTCCCGGGACGCCAGATACTCCAGCCACACATCCATCGCCGGCCGGGCGTCCTCCCGGTTCGCCTCATAGCTGCCGTTGCTGCCATGGGCAAACCTGCCGATCACGTTCCCCTCGCAGTCGTACAGTGGGATATACATGGCGGGCCGCTCGGTTTTCTGCCACTCCATATAGACCATGGCCTCGTCTGGGTTGCGCACACAGGACCCGGGGTCATCGCTCCACCGGATATAGCCCTCCTCGCCGTTGGTGCCCATGGCCAGGACCAGGTCGGGGGACGAGCCGTACACCTCGGACATACCCTCGGAGCCATAGGTCTCCCCCTTGCTGTTGACGGGGTAGCCCTTCGCCGCCGCCTGATAGTCTATATACCAGGCCGCGGACAGCTTCGAGCCGTTGTAGTAATTGTAGTGGAATCCGGCGGAATCCCCCGCCTGTACATGGTCATAGGCAGTCTGGAACATCTCCAGCCACTCGTCGGCCTCCTGCCGGTCCATCATACCCAGCAGCACCCAGTTTTTCAGCATCCCGGCGTACTGCTCGGGGGTTATGCTGGCGGCGCGGGCGTCGTAGACGATGCCGTCGTGCTGGTGGCAGCCGTCCCTGGTGCAGTCCTCTCGGGTACACAGCATGCCGGCCCCCTGGTAGTGGACCTGGAACCGCACCCCGGTGCCGTCCTCGTCGTGGTAATGCCCTTCGTCCCCTGCCATGGGGCAGTCCGGGTCGTCGCAGACCGGCCACGACTTGCCGGCGCTCAGGATACCCACCACGACCAGATTGCCGTCCTCGTCGTACACCCAGGCGTTGCCCTGCTCGTCGATTTCCGGCTCGACGACGGTGTAGCCGTCCAGGCCGTACATCGTCCCGGTGTCCTCCCCCATCAGCGCCTGGGGCAGGATGAAGTCCCGCACGATCTCGGTAAAGCGCACCTTGACGAATTTCCCGTCCTGATCCCAATAGCCGTTGGCGCTGACGGTGGTGTCCTCATCGCTCTCCTCCGGCAGCTCCTCGTGGCGCAGGCCGCAGTCCTCGGCAAACGTCCAGTCGATCACGCCGTCCACGGCGATGGACCGGGCCTGGGACAGAATCAGCTCGGCCTCCGCCTGGGATATGGAATTGTCCTCCAGCCGGATATCCAGCTCCTCCTCCAACACGCTCAGGGGGATCACCACCCGGGTCACCACGTTGCCGTCATAGAAGACGGAACAGCGGAACTCAGAGCTGTACTCCCCCTTCCCCTCATCCGCAAGCTCGGAATACAGGACTGTCTTTCCATCTTTGTGAAAATGCGGGCTGGAAACCGGGCAGTCCTTATCCTCGCAGGGGTTCGGCCAAAAGGCCGCGGTGGCCGTGTCCAGGTCATGC
Organism: uncultured Oscillospiraceae bacterium; assembly: GCA_964498005.1. Taxonomy (GTDB): domain Bacteria; phylum Bacillota; class Clostridia; order Oscillospirales; family Oscillospiraceae; genus Enterenecus. Next base: position 2,447 of record CAZCFU010000121.1, read on the forward strand.
GCGTCAAGGTCTTTAAACAGAATCACCTTGCCGTCCTTGTGGCAATGGAGGCTGGCAATCCCGCAGTCCTCATCCATGCAGGCCTCCGGATAAATCGGCACCGTGACGTAGCCGTCCGGTTCGACGTCCAATTTTTCGCCGCTGTCCGGTTCCTTGGGGTCGCTGGCAAAGGCAATGCTCACGCCCAGCACCAGCACCAGCGTCAAAACCACGCCGATGATGGTCGGTTTTTTGAATTTCATGATAGACCGTATCCTTTCTTCGGTGGCCTTGCGGCCAAATGACTGACAGAAGGCGGGGCCGTTCCCCTCCCCCTGGGTGGACAGGGTGACCAACGCCTGGGCGTACTCCGCCCGGCGGTCCTCCCCCAATTTCTTCAGCGCCGCCCGGTCGCAGGCCAGCTCGATGTCCCGCCGCAGGAGGCGCGGCATGAGCCACACCGCCGGGTTCCACCAGTGGACCACCACGGCGGCGGCCATGGCGTAGTGCCACAGGTTATCCCGCCGCCGGGCGTGGACGCCCTCGTGGGCCAGCACGCAGGCAAGCTCCCCCGCGTCCAGGCCTGGGGACAGCACCACTTGGGGCCGCACCACGCCGAAGGTCAGCGGCGCGCCCTCCACGGGGCCCTCCCGGAGCTGGGCAAATTGGGGCAGGAACCGGTAGCGGGCGCGGTATTTCGGGTCGCCCTTCTCCACCGGGATGGCGCAGTTCACCGCCCGGCGGGCGCGGAGCCAGCCCACCGCGTACCACAGTCCCACGGCAACCCCCACCGCCAGCCACACCGTCGTCAGCACCGTCTCCCAGGGGAAGGCGGCCTGGGCCGCGGCGGGGCCGCCGGACGGGCCAGCAGGGGCCGCCGGAACCACAGGCATTTCCGGCTCCAGCACATAGACAGGCCCCGTCACCACAGGCGCGGGCGCGGCCTGCGTCCCCAGTTCCGCCGGGGCGGGGGCCAGGCGGCTCACCAGCCCCCACAGGGACAAGACGCTCTCCGGCGCGGCCGGGGTGAGCAGCCGGAACAGGCACACCCCCCACAGGGCCAGCCGCGCGGCCGGAGACAGGCGGTCCTTCAGCACCCGGCGGAGAAGCATCACCGCCAGGATCATGATTGTGCCGTATGCGGCGTTTTGTAATAGCTGCGACATAAGCAATCCCTCATATCATGTCCTGAATCAGCTTTCGAAGCTGTTCCGCCTCGTCGGGGGTGAGGTCCTTTTCGCTCAAGAACGCGGACAAGAACTGGGTTTTGGAGCCGCCGAACAGCCGGGTGATGAGGTTGTCCGTCTCCAGCCGCTGGACCTCCTCCCGGCTGACCCGGGGGACGCAGACAAAGCCGGGGTCGCGGCGCTCCACCGCGCCCTTGTCGATGAGCTTTTTGACCACGGTATAGGTGGTGTTCCGGTTCCAACCGCAGGATTCCGCCAGCCGCTTGGCCAGCGCCCCGGCGGTCTGCTCGCCGTCCTCCCACAGCGGTTCCATCACCTTCAGCTCCGAGTCGAATAATTTCTCCATGGG
>CAZCFU010000121.1:3971-5084 GCA_964498005.1 uncultured Oscillospiraceae bacterium
GGAAAAGCAAAGTGACTATTGCAATAGTAATCCCTACGAGGATACTACTACAATAGTCACTTGTTGTCAAGGGGGTTTTGGAAAAAACTCAAAAAAGCGGGCTGCGCCCCATTACCACCGCCGGAGCCGCTCCATATACTCCAAATGCGCCTTCAAGACCTGCCGGATATACGCTGGCAGACGCCGGGAGGGCCCACCTGCCAGCTCACTCAGCCTTTCATACAGTTCCATCGGTAGCGTAATGGACACTGTTTTCTTTGGACCTTTTATCATACAGATCACCTCAAGACTATTTTACCTGAAAAACGAGTAAAAGCAAATACAACAATTTGAAGTAAATATACTGGTACTGAGGTGATAACGATGTACCAGCGGATTCGAGATTTGCGAGACGATTCCGATTTGACACAAACCCAAGTGGCGCAGGTACTAAACTGTTCACAACAGACCTACAGCGCCTACGAACTGGGCCAACGGATGATCCCGCCGGAAGTCCTGATTGCGTTGGCGGAACTCCACCACACCAGCGTGGATTATTTGCTGGGACTGACCAACGTGCGGGAACCCTATCCCGAAATAAAATGAGGAAGGGGCGGTGGCGGTCCTCCTGAACCGAGTGCCCGTCCATCCAGCGCCCCGTAGCCTATGGACGGGCCGAGAGAAGGGGGACTGCCACCGTCCCAGCTTCAACCGGGCCCTGCCCGACGAGGGCCACATCCTTGGCTCGCCCTTTCAACAAAAAACGGGGGACGGCTTTCGCCGCCCCCTGTGTTTTATGTTTCACGTGAAACGCTCGTTTTACTCTTTCACCAGCACCCCGTTCCGGCTCACGCAGTCCACCCCGTCGATCTTCACCCGGAAGGTGTTGTCCAGATTCTCTTTCTGGACAATCCGGGTGGGGGCGCACAGCGCCACCGAGTGGGGCGGCATGTCCTGGTAAACCACGGCGTTGGCCCCGACGCGGCAGTGGTCGCCTACGGTGACCCCGCCGATGATCTTGGCCCCCGCGCCGATGTAGGCCCCGTCCCCGATGACGGGGGCGCCGGGGCGCTTGGTGTCCGGGAGGGTGTTGGAGCCGATGGTCACCTGCTGGAAGATCACCGCGTCCTTCCC
>CAZCFU010000122.1:0-4967 GCA_964498005.1 uncultured Oscillospiraceae bacterium
CGGGCCGTACCCATCAGATCCGGGTCCACATGGCCCACATCGGCTGTCCCCTCACCGGGGACTTCCTGTATGGGACGGAAAATCGGGCGCTGATCGCCCGCCCCGCCCTCCACTCCGCCCATCTGGAGCTTGCCCACCCCATCACCGGGAAGCGGCTGGCCTTTGACGCGCCCCTGCCCGCCGATATGGCGGCGCTGATCGCAAAGGAGGTATTTTCATGAACAAATATAAGAAGCTCCAGCTTACCGCCCTGGCCGCTGCGTTTATCACTTTGCTTGTCCGGGGGTACAACAGGGCGGTCGCCCCTCTGCCGGACTGGACACTGCGGCTGAACGGCGTTATCATGCTGGCGGCGTGCGGGGTGCTGATGTTTGCCAGCGTCCGGCTTCTTAAGAATGTATGAAGACGCCCTTGTCATATTGACAGCACGACATTATATATTGTATAATATAATCTGACCTCACATGAGAAAGGACGGATCTCCATGGCAAAGAAAGAAGAACGTTTTCAAGTGATCCTCACAGAGGGCAACGGCCTTACCAAGCCCCAGAGCATGGTGCTGATGGACACCGCCACCGGCGTACAGTACCTGTTTGTCCAGGCCGGCTACGCCGGCGGGCTGTGCCCCCTGGTGGACAAGGAAGGCGGGCCCCTCACCTGGGATACATGAAAAAAGTCCGGGGAACTTCCCCGGACTTTTTCGTTCCTTTCTGTGACATTTCCCTCCAAATCGCGTCTTGAATAGGTGAAAGGGCCTTTCTTAGGAGTGATCAACCATGGACGACAACCGCATCATCGAGCTGTTCTTCGCCCGGGACGAGGGCGCCATCGAGGCCGCCGGCCGGGAATACGGGGCGTACTGCGCCGCCATCGCCCAGAACATTTTGGATGACCGGGGCGCGGCGGAGGAGTGCGTCAACGACACCTGGCTGAAGTGCTGGCAGACCATCCCGCCCCAGCGGCCAAAGTCGCTGAAGAGCTACGCGGGGCGGATCGCGCGCAACCTGGCCCTCAGCGCCCGGCGGACCGAGACGGCCCAGAAACGGGGCGGCGGGCAGGTTCAGCTTGCCCTGGACGAGCTGAGCGAGGTGGTGTCCGGCGGCGAGACCCCGGAGGGCGCGCTGGACCGGCAGGCGTTCCGGGCGTCGCTGGACAGCTTTTTGGCCGGCCTCCCGGAGCGGGACCGGAACCTGTTCCTGCGCCGGTACTGGTACTTAGACGGCGTGGAACAGCTTGCAAAACGCTTCCGCATGAGCCGCACCCACGTGACCACCACGCTCCACCGGCTGAGGCAGAGGCTGCGCGTCCATCTTCAACAGGAGGGATTTGAAGTATGACAAATTATGAGCTTTTGAATATCATCGGCGAGGTCAGCGAGGATTACGTGCTGGCGGCGGATGACAATGTAATACGGCCCCAGTTCCGGTGGCAAACCTGGGCGGTCTGCGCCGCCTGCGCAGCGCTCATCGTGGCGGCGTACCCGGCCTACCGGGCGTTCCGGCCCCAGAGTCCCAGCCCCGACTCCAACGCCGCTTTGGGGGATGTTCCCGAAGCGTCCCAAGCGCCCGACGAGGTACTGATCCAGCGCCCCGGCCTGCATGAATACACCCTGGTGGAGGGCGGGGTGACTATCAAGACCACCGTGGGGAACGCAATGACCACGGCGGGAGGCGCGGAGGAACCAATCCCCTTACCGGAGCCCGCCCAGTCCCTCTGGGGCGACCTCCCCGGCGGGGTCTATGTGGGCGGCGGGGACGCCGGAACCGCCGACTCGGCGTACTCAGAGGTTTCCGTCCAGGAGGAGGCGTCGGCGCAGGCTGACCGGCTGCTGCAAAGCCTGGGGATCGACGGATGGGACTGGGACCTGTACCCGGACTGGTACGGCGGCATCTGGCTGGACGGGGAGCACCTGACGGTGGCCATCGTGGACAGCTTCCACACCCCGGGACTGGAGGCGCGGATCAGAGAGTGGTGCGGCGGCACAGGGGAAATACTGTTCCGCACCGTGAAGTACTCCCTCGCCTATCTGGAGGATCTGAAGGACGAGGTCGCCGCCCTGTTTGACCAGTACGGCTGGCTTCCCAGCGTGATCGACGCCCATGAGATGACTAACCGCGTTGAGCTGGACATCTTCGCAATGCCTGACGACGAGCTGCTGGCCGCCCTGGCCGAGCTTGACCCGGACGGCGACGCTATCTTCATCCAAGTGTTTACCGACCGCCATATTACCCCCACCGACGGATCAGCAAAAGAACCCGCCCTTGCGGCGCCCGCCGTGGAGCCCACCCCCGTTCCCGGCGGCGCGCGGGTGGAGCCTTCCACCTCCGCCCCGGTGATGGAGGACAGCGAATGGACGATGCCCGCTGAGGAACCCGGTGAAACCGAGGAGCCGCCCCAGATATGGTGCGACACCACCAAGGGCGGCTCGTAAATTTTCCTTCCATTTTCCAATCAAATCGGTTATAATACTGCCAGCCGCCTCCACGGCCGGCAGTATTTTTTACCGAGGTGACCCATATGGCCCGCAACGATATGAACCGCCCCACGCTGAAAATCTCCTATAACGCCCCCGTGGCCCTCACCTTCGCGCTGGTCTCCCTCATCGCCCTGGTGGCCAACCACTTCACCAACGGCTGGGCCAACGCCAATCTGTTCTCCATCTATCGCTGCTCCCTGGCCGACCCGCTGGCCTGGTTCCGCTTCTTCGGCCACGTGCTGGGACACAGCGGCTATCCCCACTACATCGGCAACATGGTGCTCATCCTTGTGCTGGGCCCCAACCTGGAGGATCGCTTCGGGAGCTGGAACGTGCTGTGGGCCATCCTGTTCACGGCGCTGGTGTCCGGGCTGGTTCAGTTCATCTTCTTCCCTGGCACCGCCTTGTTGGGCGCTTCCGGCATTGTGTTCATGATGATCCTGCTGTCCTCCTTCGGCGGGGTGCGCAACGGCACCATCCCCACCACGCTGATCCTGGTGGCCATCTTCTACCTGGGCGGCGAGCTGTGGGACGCCATTTTCGTGGACGACAACATCTCCCAGCTCACCCACATCATCGGCGGGCTGTGCGGCACGATACTGGGCTTCGCCCTGTCGGGCAGGAAATAAGCGTTCCCGCCCAACGGGCGGGAACGCCCGAACGCGCGGCGGCCCGCGCGGCACGGAGCGGGTCTGCCCTGCCGGACAGAAAACAGCGTTCCCGCTGAATATTCTCGCGTCAAACGGAAAAAAATCCCCTGAGGGGCTTGCATATCCTCACCCAGAGATGTTATGATATATGATAGAAGCTGGTACTCAAAACGCCCGACAGCAGGGTAATCTCAACAAAACGAAAGGACGATCCACCATGAAGCAGTTCACCTACACCATCACCGACCCCGTGGGCATCCACGCCCGTCCCGCCGGCCTGCTGGTCAAGGCCGCCAAGGCGCTGGACAGCACCGTCACCATCGCCAAGGCCGACGGCAAGTCCGCCGTGGCCGTCAAGCTCATGGCCCTCATGGGGCTGGGCATCAAGCAGGGCGAGACCGTCACCGTCACCATCGAGGGCGGAAACGAGGACGCCAACGCCGCCGCCATGGAGCAGTTCTTCAAGGAGAATCTGTAAGCAAACAAACGCAGGCCCCCGGCTTTGCCGGGGGCCTGTTTTTATCCTCGCCGCAGGCGCGGGAGGCGGCGTCATTCACTCCACCCTTTGCACACGTCCAGCCAGGACGCATAGCCGGAATACCGCTCCAGCTCCGGGATGGACAGCTCGATGGCGCTGTTGGAGCTGCCGCAGGCGGGGAACACCGTCTCAAACCGCTTCAGCGACTCGTCGAGATAGACTGTCACACCCTCGTTGATTCCGAAGGGGCACACGCCGCCCACCCCGTGGCCCACCAGCGTCTCCACCTCGTCGGGGGCCAGCATTTTCGCCTTTGTGCCGAATTGGGCCTTATACTTGGGGTTGTCGATCTTGGCGTCGCCCGCCGCCACGATCAGGATGGCGCGGCCGTCCACCAGGAAGGACAGCGTCTTCGCGATCCGGCAGGGCTCGCAGTTCAGCGCCTGGGCCGCCAGCTCCACCGTGGCGCTGGACACATCAAATTCCAGCACACGGTCCGCCATGCCGTACCGCTTGAAATATTCTCTCACTCGTTCGATTGCCATGATAGCCTCCTTATGTCCGCCGCCGCGTTTCACGGGGCATTCGCCGACATTATAGTACATCTGAGGGAAAAATGGAAGTCCTCCCCGAAAAAAGCGTCCCCGGCAGCCGCCGGGGACGCTTTTTCAGCTCTTCGGTTTTGGTTTGAAAATAAAGGCCACCACCACGCCCAGGAAGATGGCGGCGGCGATGCCTCCAGCGGTGCTGGTGACGCCGCCGGTGACCGCGCCCAGCAGGCCCTTCTCGGCCACCGCCTTTTTGACGCCCTTCGCCAGGCTGTAGCCAAAGCCGGTGAGGGGTACCGTGGCCCCCGCCCCGGCCCACTCGGCCAGGGGCTTGTACACCCCTACCGCCCCCAGGATCACCCCGGACACCACGTAGGCTACCAGGATGCGGGCGGGGGTGAGCTTGGTCTTGTCGATGAGGAGCTGGCCGATGATACAGAACAGCCCGCCCACCACGAACGCTTTCAGATAGTCCATCATTTTCCTCCTTCCAGCGCGATGGCGTGGCAGATGCCGGGGATGGACTCCCCCTGCATGGTGGCGGTGGGGGAGTGGAGCGCCCCGGTGGGGCAGAACAGGACGCGGTCCCACCGGCCCGCCAGCAGCCCCGGCAGCAGATAACCGCACAGCACCGACGCCGAGCAGCCGCACCCCGACGCCCCGGCGTGGACGTCCTGCTCCTGCCGGTCAAAGAGCAGCAGGCCGCAGTCGTTGTAGTTGGACAGGGGCACGCCGTCCTTGGAGAAAAAGTCGGACACGATCTCGTGGCCCAGCTGGCCCAGGTCGCCGGTGACGATCAGGTCGTAATAGCCGGG
>CAZCFU010000123.1:0-4954 GCA_964498005.1 uncultured Oscillospiraceae bacterium
AGCGACACCAAGGACATCAGCTTCACCGTGGCCAAGGGCGACATGGAGCTGGCCCAGAGACTGCTGGAGGAGAACCGGGAGCGCATCCACTTCGACCACATCGACGTGTCGGACAATATCGCCAAGGTGTCCATCGTGGGCGCGGGCATGGTGAACAACCCCGGCGTGGCCGCCGCCATGTTTGAGGCGCTGTTCAGCGCGGGCATCAACATCAATATGATCTCCACCAGCGAGATCAAGGTCTCCGTGCTGGTGCATATCAGTGAGGCGGACCGGGCGGTGCAGGTCATCCACGACCGCTTCTACGACGAGTTCAACGGCGCGCGGTAAGCGGGCATCATAAAAGGACAGACCGGGCGGAGCGGCCCGGTCTGTCTTTTTATAGCTGGACATATGTAAATAGGCAGTGAAGGCGGGGTCCTATTGCTCCTGATGACACTGGGCCTTTCCGTCAGCCCAGATCACCTGGTTCCGGCCGAACCGCTTGGCGTCGTACAGCATGGCGTCCGCGATCTTCAGATAGGTATCGTAGGAGGTGCCGGGCTGGGGCACCACGGTGATCCCGCCGATGCTGACGGTGACCCAGGGGGAGACGGACGGGTTGTGGGGGATGTGGAGATCCTCCACCGCCTGCCGGATGGTTCTCAGGTGCGCAAAGGCGTTTTCCGCCTCGTCGCCCATGAGGAAGGCCACAAATTCCTCGCCGCCGTAGCGGGCAAAAAAGTCGGTGGGACGGCGCAGACGGGAGGACGCCGCCTGCGCCACGCTGACGATGACCTTGTCCCCGGCGGGGTGGCCGAAGGTGTCGTTGTACACCTTGAATTTGTCGATGTCAAGCATACAGACAGAAAACGGGATCTGCAGGCGGATGGCCTCCTGCCATTTGACCCGGCTATAGTGGTCGTGCTGCCGCCGATTGTATACTCCGGTGAGCTGATCGGTCATGGACTGGAACTCCACCTGTTTGCGGTACTGATACAGCTTGATGTGGGTATGTACCCGGGCCTTGACGATCAGCGGGTGGAAGGGCTTGGCAATATAGTCCACCGCGCCCAGTGTGAGCCCCTTCTGCTCATTCTCGATCTCCGCCAGGCTGGTGATCAGGATGACCGGGATCTGCTGGGTGATGACATCCTCCTGCAGCTTTTTCAGAAGCGTGAAGCCGTCCATGTCCGGCATGACCACATCCAGCAGGATCAGGGAAAAATCCCCGCGGCCGGCGGCCTGAAAGCCCTCCTCCGCCGTATGGACCGTGGTGACCGCGTATTCGTCGTCTAAAATGCTCTTTAGCTGCGCGGCCTGCACAGGGCTGTCATCAATGATCAATACGTTTTCCATATTCCTCCATGCTCCGTGCGCGGAAAGCCCACGCAAACGTCGAAAGGGCATTCCTGCTATTCCTGGTTGTTTTTTCCAGCAATGATGTTATACTTTAAAACAGTATACGTGATTTGACCGGGGATTTCAAGTGCTATTTTTCGAGGCGTCCCTCTTCTAGCCGCGATCGGTCTGAACCATGCCGGCCCGGAGCTTTCCGCTCCGGGCTGATTTTTTGCGGAAAAGCCCGTGACCGATACCGGCTGAAACTGTGGAGTGAAAAATGGATTTCCGGGATCGGCGGCTGGAGATAATTGTGGCACTTCACGGTTGCAATGCGGCGTGTATAGTGATAAAATAGACTATCTATGAGCTGATACAAACGGGTAAGCAGAGAATGGTTCCGCGACAGCGGACGCCAAGATAATGAGGTGCGGTCATTGTATTTAAAAGCGCTTGAAATCCAGGGCTTCAAGTCCTTTCCAGATAAGACGGTGCTGGCCTTCGGCTCCGACATCACGGCGGTGGTGGGGCCCAACGGCTCGGGCAAGTCCAACATCTCGGACGCCATCCGCTGGGTGATGGGGGAGCAGTCCACCCGCGCCCTCCGGGGGGCGAAGATGGAGGACGTCATCTTCAACGGCACGGAAAAGCGCAAGGGCCTGGGCTTCGCCGAGGTCACCCTGGTGCTGGACAACACCGAGCGCATTTTCCCCATGGAGGAGACGGAGGTGGCGGTGACCCGGCGGTACTACCGCTCCGGGGAGAGCGAGTACTACATCAACCGCCGTGCCTGCCGCCTGAAGGACATCAACGAGCTGTTCATGGACACCGGCCTGGGCCGGGAGGGCTACTCCATCATCGGCCAGGGGCGCATCGATGAGATCTTGTCCGTTAAAAGCTCCGACCGGCGGGAGGTCTTTGAGGAGGCGGCGGGCATCTCCCGCTTCCGCCACCGCAAGGAGGAGGCGGAGCGCAAGCTGGAGCGCACCGACGAGAACCTGGTGCGCATCAACGACAAGATCGACGAGCTGGAGCTCCAGGTGGAGCCCCTGCGGGTGCAGGCGGAAAAGACGAAAAAATTTCTGGTGCTCCGGGACGAGTTGAAGGGGCTGGAGATCTCCGTCTGGCTGGAGCAGCTGGAGCGCATCCGGGCCAACAGCGTGAAGCTGCGCTCAGACCTGGACGGGGCCGTCCGCCAGCGGGACGAGGCCAAGGACGAGGTGGAGCGGCTGTACGCCGAGAGCGAACAGCTGGGCAGTCAAATGCGGGACAAGGACCTCCAGGCGGAGGAGCTGCGGGGGAAGCAGTCCGGCATGGACGAGCAGGTACATTCCTGCGAGAACGGCATCGCCCTGCTGAAAAACGACATCAAGAACAACAGCGAGAACGCCCAGCGCATCCGCCAGGAGCTGGAACAGCAGGAGGGCCGGGCGGGCTCCATCGCCGTCCAGATCGAGGAGCGGAAGGCTCGCCTGGACGAGATCGAGCGGGATATGGCCGCCTGCCAGGAGCGGATCGACGCATTGGCCCAGAGCACCCGGGAGGTGCTGGGCTCGGCGGGCACCCTCAACGACGAGCTGGAGCGCCTCCAGGAGCGGGAGCGGCTGGAGGCCGCCTCCGCCGGGGAGGCCAAGGAGCTGCTGTCCGCCCTGGCCGCCGCCGCCCAGGAGCTGTATGACCGGGAGGAGAAGCTGAGCCAGGAGCTCCAGGAGCAGGAGGACAAGGCGGCCAAGGCCCGGGAGACGCTGGACGGAACGAAAAAGGAACTGGAGAAGGTCACCGAGGATCGGGACGCGGCCCGCAACGTGATCTCCGGCTATCAGATGCGCCTCCAGTCCCGGCAACGCAAGCTGGACCAGGCCCAGGAGAAGCACCGCCGCCTGCAGATGGACGAAAACAACCTCAATTCCCGGATCAAAATGCTGGCCGAGATGGAGAAGCTGTACGAGGGCTACTCCAAGGCGGTCAAGCTGGTGATGAACGAGGTGGAGCGGAACGGCCTGCGGGGGGTGCGTGGCCCGGTGGCGGGCCTGCTCCACGTGCCCGACCAGTACGCGGTGGCTATCGAGATCGCCCTGGGCGGCGCCATGCAGAACCTGGTGGTGGAGCGGGACGAGGACGGCAAAAACGCCATCAACTACCTCAAGCGCAGGGACGGCGGCCGCGCCACCTTCCTGCCCATGAACACCATCCGCCCCGCCGATTTCCGGGACAAGGCGGTGGAGCAGGAGGACGGCTTTGTGGGGATGGGCGATACGCTCATTTCCTTCGATCCCGAATACGCCAACATCTTCTCCAACCTGCTGGGGCGGGTGGTCATTGCCCGGGATATGGACAAGGCCATGGCCATGGCCCGTAAGTTCGGCCACCGGTTCCGCATCGTCACCCTGGACGGACAAGTATTGAATGCCGGCGGCTCCATGACCGGCGGCTCGGTGTCCCGGTCGGCGGGCATCCTGTCCCGGGCCAATGAGCTGGAACGGCTGAACAAACAAAAAGACGGCCTCGCCGCTGACCTGAAAACCGCCTCTGACGAGCTGGCAAAGACCCAGCGGGAGGTCACCGCCGCGCAGTACGAACTGGACGCCGCCACCGCCCAGCTCCGCGAGGCGGAGGATGCGGTGCTGAAATACACCGAGCGGGCGGACAGCGCCGCCGCCCAGTTGGCGGACATCGAGCTGCGCCGCCAGGCCCTGGCCGGGGAGCGGGGACAGGTCCGCCGCCGCATGGAGGAGAACACTCAGAACACCGCCCAGGCCAAGGCCCGGATCGAGGAGTTGGAGGGCTCCGCCGCCGCTCTGCGGGCAGAGGGCGAGGCCAAGGCCCAGGGCCGCACCGCCCTGCAGGACAAGGTGGCAAAGCTCAATGAGGAGTCCGCCCAGCACAGCGCCCGCATGGCGGGGCTGGAGGGCGAGCAGTCCGCCCTGCGCCAGAGCATCGATGAATTGGAGCGGCTGCGGGACGACCTGTCCGGCGACACCGCCAGCCGCACCGCCATGATCGGCGAGTTCGAGCAGCAGAACGACTACCTCATGCGGCGCATCAAAGAGGAAGAGGAGCGTCTGCAGAGGCTGAAGGCCGCCAGCCAGGAGGGCTCCGCCGCCATCCGCCGGCTCAACGACGAAAAGCTGGCCCTGGAGGGCAGGCGCAACCAGGCCGACCGTCAGGCCCGGGACAAGAACAACGAGCTGCTTGCCATGGAGCGGGAGGTCGCCTTTTTGGAGCAGAAATCCGCGGCCAACGCCATGGAGGAGAGCCAGATCCTGGACAAGCTGTGGGAGAGCTACCAGCTGTCCCACGAGGCGGCCCGGGCCTGCCGAGTGGAGCTGGAATCCGTCCAGAAGGCCCAGCGGCGCATCGGGGAGCTGAAGCGCTCCATCTCCGCCCTGGGCAGCATCAACCCGGACGCGGTGGAGGAGTTCGCCCGCGTCAACGAGCGGTATACCTATTTCACCGGCCAGCGGGACGACGTGGCCAAGGCCAAGAAAGAGCTGGAGGATATCATCGCCCAAATCACCAGCGAGATGACCGGCATCTTTAAAGAACAGTTCGCCCTCATCAATGAGGAATTCCGCCGCGCGTTCACCGAGCTGTTCGGCGGCGGCAAGGCGGAGCTGCTGCTGGACGACCCGGA
>CAZCFU010000124.1:0-4952 GCA_964498005.1 uncultured Oscillospiraceae bacterium
GCGGCGATGTCGCCGATCTTTTTCTCCATCATGGCCTCGTAGGCCAGGATCAGCGGCGTGGCGCCGCCCTGAGCAATGGTGGTGTTCAAATCCGCCACATTGGAGGCGCCCAGCGCCTCACAGCGGCGGGTGGATTCGGACAGCGCCTGGAAGACCTTCATGGAGGGGCGGAAGTCTCCCAGCTGGCTGGGATCCTTCAGGGTGGGCAGACGCAGGACAAAGCCGTCCTCAAACAGCTCCAGGCCGAAGCACCGGATATAGCCGGTGTCCGGCACCATGTAGCCATAGAAGTAGTCCACGAAGCCGTCCAGGGAATAGACGTTGACGTGGGAGTTGACCCGGAAGCTGAGCAGCTTGGCCTTGTGGAACAGCCCCTCTCCGCGGAACAGCTCCATGGCGTCGTCGGTGTTGATGGACTTCTTTTCGATGGGGAGCGCCTGGGCGGACAGCTCCCGCATCCGTTCCTCCACCCGGTCCAGCAGGGCCTGATCCAGGGTGAAGCTGCCCTTGGCGCGGAGGAAGAGGGCGCGGCTGAGGGAATAGCCCACGGAAATGCCATCCACGTTTTCCTGGCCTGCCACGTCGTAAAAGGCCTTCAGCATCAGGAAAAGCGCGCTGCGCTCATAGGTCTGGATGCCGGGTACGTCCTGGGCGGTGACCATTTTCAGCGAGCAATCCCGATCCAGGACTTTGTGGAGCTCACACAGCTTTCCGTCCCGGTTGACCAGCAGGATGTCGTAGGGGAAACGGCTTTGAAAATCCTCCGCGATGGCGCGGTAGGGCGTTCCGTAAGGATAGGCATACTCCACGCCGTCCACGATGACTGTCAGCATTCTCTTCTCTTCCATGGGATGGCCTCCTTTATGTATCATCTTCCCGCTGATTGAAAAAAGCAACTGTGCTTTTCCATTGTGCTGACTATATCATACGACATTTTGCGGGAAAATACAAGATGGAGCGGGATAGCAAACCTATCCCGCTCCACTTTATGCTAAGAGCGCCGCGCGATTATTTCGCGGGGATATTCAGGACCTGGCCGACCCAGATGCGGTTGGGATCCTGGATGGTGTCCTTGTTGGCCTCGTAGATCTGGCGCCACAGACTGCCGGAACCGTACTGCTTCTGAGCGATTTTCCACAGGGAGTCGCCGGCAATGACCACATAGGTGGTGGAATTGACGGGCTCGACGGGAGCGGGCTCGGGCTCAGCGGGAGTGGGCTCGGGCTCGGGAGTGGGCTCGGGCTCGGGAGTGGGCTTGGGCTCAGTGTCGGCGTTCAGGACAGTGATGCGGCCGGCGCCGGTGGGATCCTCATAGTTGAGCAGATAGTTCTCGTAGGCGGCCAGGGGGCTGTTGGCGCTGGCGATGACCGTGTCGGTAAAGGCCCCGACATAGGCGGCCATGGCCAGATAGTCCTCGGAGGTGCCGTCCAGCACCTTCTCGGCCTCACCGAACATATTGAAGCCGTCGCCGCAGTTGAGCAGGGTGTAGTTGGTACCGGCCATGGTGTAGGTCTTGTCCAGCTCCAGGGGCTCGTAGGCGCCGGTTTCCTTGTCGTAGACCTTGACGTTGGTCACGCGGTACTCGTCGGGACCGGCCAGCCACACGTTCTTGTCATCGGTCTGGACGGTGTTGGGCACGGACAGGTCGATCTCGTAGGTCAGGCCGGCTACGTGCAGGAAACCGCCGTTCTCCTGGGAATGATCCGCGGAGACAAAACGGGCGCCGAACTCCAGGGCGTCCAGCACGGCTTGGCCGTCCACCTTGACCACGCACAGGACGTTGCCGAAGGTGTTGATGGTCTTGCAGGTCTGATAGCTCCACGTGCCGGCGGCCGCGCTGGCGCGGATGCCGCCGCCGTTCATGATGGCCAGGTCGCAGTCCAGGCCGGCCACCTCGTTGGAGTACCAGTAGTAGGCGTCGGCGTTCAGGTCGCCCAGGTTGGTCTCAGCCATACGCACGGCGCGGTCGCTGGTGTTGGGGAAGTTGGTGGTGAAGTCGATCTCGCTGGAGGCGACCTGCTTGCCCAGCATCTCGTCCACCTCGGAGATCCACGCGTCCTCGATGGCCTTGACGTCGGCGTCGGGGGTGACGTCGGCCAGGTCGTCAGAGGAGAGCAGCTGCGTGGTGATGGTGCCGTCGGCGGAAATGGTCATCTGGCCGAGGGCGCTCAGATAGGAACCGGTCTGGGTCAGGACGACGGTGTTGCCGGCCTGATCCTTGACTTCCCTCATGGGGACGGTGCTGTGGGAGTGGCCGTCAATAAAGGCGTCCAGGCCGGTGGTGTGGGCAATGACATCCTCGGAGGTCCAGGGCTGGGAGGAGGGATCCACGCCCAGGTGGCCCAGGGCGATCACCAGGTCGGCCTCCTTGGAGGCGGCGTCAATGGCGGTCTGCACGGCGGAGTACAGGGCGGCGCCGTCATTGCCGCCGGCGATGCCGTAGATGTAGTTGCCGTTTCCATCCTGGAAATAGGCGGGGGTGGACTTGGTGAAGGACTCGGGGGTAGTGATGCCGATGAAGGCGATCTTGGTGCCGGCCACCTCAAAAACCTTGTAGCTGTCCAGTACGCTGTCACCGGCCACGCCGTCCTTCTCATGGTAGAAGTTGCAGGAGACATAGGGGAACTCAGCCCAGTCAATGGCGTCCATGCAGCCCTGCATCCCATAGTCGAACTCGTGGTTGCCCAGGGTGGCCAGGTCATAACGGGCGGCGTTCATCAGCTTGATGATGGTAGCGCCGCTGTCCATGCCGCCGTAGGCGGTGCCCTGGATGTGGTCGCCTGCGTCGACCAGGAGGACGTTGTCCAGGGTGTCCCGATAAGCGGACACCAGGGAGTAGGTCAGATCCTTGTCGAGGTAGGTGTGGACATCGTTGGTATACAGCACCACGATGTCCGTCCCCTCGGACTGCCCGGGAGCGTCCGCCGCCATCGCCGGAACGGCCATGGCGACGACCATGACCAGCGACAGCAGCAGCGAGAGGAGCTTCTTGCTAGCTTTCATTCGATTTCCACCTTTCTGCTTTTCTTTTGTTCACAAAAATTGTGACAATTTCAGCATAACATTTTTTACCGGGACTTTCAAAGAGGAAACGAGAAAATCCGCACGGATTGGCGGACAATATTTCGGCCGCGGGATATGGGCGGCCATCCCTCATAATTTTACAACGCCCCGCCTTCTGCCCATCCCGGATGCGGGGACGGCTTTTTCCACGGGGAGCGGCACTGGAGGCTTGACTGCCCGGTTCCAATCCGATATAATGATACCGAACATTTGAACGAAAGGGGGCGGGGTAATCGGTATGGATCCGAGAAAAGTCGCGGCGGAATGGTTATACAATACCGTGTTTAAAGAGGAAGCGATCCGGCCTCGCGCCCCTAAGCCCGCCGAGCGCGTCCCGCAGGTGATCCGCGCCGCCCGTTCCCTGGGAAATGGAACCTATCAGAACTGGCAGTCCCGGGAAACTGTTTTTATGAAGCAGGGGAAGCTGCTGGCGGGCTACGAGGACGATTACGAATATGACGGCAGCGTCCAATGCTACTACCCAACCTATCAGTCCCTGACGGATCGGCAGCTGCGCGGCTACTTCTCCTGGCGGACAAAGCTGCGTCAGGGAGATATCCGCGAGACCTCCCTGTCTTTCGCGTTTCTCTATATCTATGAGCTCATCAACCAGATCGGCGTCGCGGATCCCATGGACGGATACCGCAGACTGACCGATTTCCGGGATGCCTACGGCCAGATCGACAGCCATATCCTTTCGTATTTGAACCGGTGGCTCATGGATTATGTGATCTATTACGGGCTGGATCGGGAGCTTCTGTCCGACGCGCCCCCGGTGATCCGTGACCGGAGCGTTGCCGTGCTGGAGCGCGTTCAGGAGCGGGATGCCGCCGAGATCATGGACGCGGTGAAGGGGCTTTCCAGCTGGCTGGAGCGCTCCAAATTCTACGCGGCGTACCGGGATGATATGGACACGGTGATCGTCCGGGTGCTGCGGCGGGTGTCGGCCCATTATGCCGCGCGGTGTAAAAAAACCATGGCAGAGCAATATTTTGGCAGTTACAGCCAGTGCCAGGTGAGCCTGTTTGACACCGCTGTCTTTTGCGACCCATTGAAAAGGCGGAACTATGAGTACGCCGTGAATGAGCGGTGCGTCTACTCCTGTAAAAGCGGCCTTTGGTTTGCCCGGAAGCGCGCCGCCTCTCCCGGTTCCGGCGGGAAGCTGGACGATCTGCTGAAAACCGTCGACTCCGTCATGCGTCAGGAATTTGACTACCGCTATCCGGTCAGGGCAGAGGTGGATACCAAGTGGCTCCTCCGGCTCATCCAGGAGGAAGTCCAGCGGCTTTTGGCGGAGAAAAAGGCCGCCGAAGAGAAGAAAATCACCATCGACTACGGGCGGCTCACCAAAATCCGCCAGGACGCCGCCATTACCCGGGAAAAGCTCATCGTGGATGAGGAAATGGACATTCCGGAGGAACCCGCCCCCCAGGAACAGGAGCCGGAGCAGCTCTCCCTGCTGGCCCCGCCCCAGGGGCCGCCTGTCCTGGCCGCGCCGCCTGCCGGCGAGGAGGGCAACACCCCCCTGAGTCCCCCGGAATACCGCCTGCTGCAATGCCTGCTGTACGGCGGGGACACCGGCTGGGTTCAGGCCGAGGGGCACCTGCTGTCCGTCCTGGTGGACGGCGTCAACGAAAAGCTGTACGACACCTTCCTGGACACCGTGATTGACGACGGCCCCCAGTTGATCGAGGACTATATCGACGATTTGAAAGAGATGGTGTACCCATGAAAATACCGAGACGGATCGCCCAAACGTTAATCAATTCCCTGAAAGGCGGCGTTGTGCCCCGTGTTGGCCTGCCCTATGTCACCGTGGGCCGGAAGGCCGAGATCGACGCCCTGCTCCACGACGTGGATATCATCGCCGACGGCGGCGCGTCCTTCCG
>CAZCFU010000125.1:0-4951 GCA_964498005.1 uncultured Oscillospiraceae bacterium
CTGGCACGGCAAGGCCCCCAATGACGAGCAGTGCGAGATCGCGCTCGGCGAGCTGAACGCCGAATTGGCCAGACTGGAGGCGATGTGAAATGGCGGACGTGAAGAAGATCGCCACCCGGACGGGGTACGGCGAGGCCCTGAAGGAGCTGGGGGCCATCCATGACAACATCGTGGTGTTCGACGCCGACCTGGCGGGCTCCACCCAGACCGGCGTGTTCGGCAAGGCGTTTCCCGACCGGCACTTCAACTGCGGCATCGCCGAGGGCAACATGATGGCCGCCGGCGCCGGGGCCGCCGCCATGGGCATGGTGGCCTTCGCCTCCTCCTTCGCCATGTTCGCGGCGGGGAGGGCCTACGAGCAGGTGCGCAACTCCATCGGGTATACCCGGCTGAACGTGAAGATCGGCGCCTCCCACGGCGGCATCTCCGTGGGCGAGGACGGCGCCACCCACCAGTGCCTGGAGGATTTCGCCCTCATGCGCTCCATCCCCGGCATGGTGGTCATGTCCCCCGCCGACGCGGTGGAGGCCAGGGCCATGGTCAAGGCCGCCTATGAGCATGACGGCCCTGTGTATATGCGCTTTGGGCGCTCCCCGGTGCCCGTGTTCCACGATGAGGACACGTTCCAGTTCCAGATCGGCAAGGGCGACGTCATGCGGGACGGCACGGACGTGGCCATCATCGCCAACGGCCTGCTGGTGGCCGAGGCGGTGGAGGCCGGGAAGCTGCTGGCCCAGCGGGGCATCGAGGCCCGGATCATCAACATGGCCACCATCAAGCCCCTGGACGAGGAGCTGGTGCTGAAGGCCGCGGCGGACTGCGGGAAGATCGTCACCTGCGAGGAACACTCCATCGTTGGCGGGCTGGGCGAGGCGGTGTGCTCCCTGCTCAGCGAGAAGCGGCCCACCCCGGTGCGGCGCGTCGGCACCAACGACGTGTTCGGCCATTCCGGCCCGGCGGGAGCGCTGCTGGAGGAGTTCGGCCTGTGCGCCGACAACATCGCCCGCGTGGCGGAGGAATTCGTGAGAGCTTGACCAAGCCAAAGGGCGGCCCCCAGGGGGGCCGCCCTTTTTTCCAAACGCGATCTAAAAACGGGATCATTTTTCCGAAATCCTGAAAATCGTGGATTTCACCGGGAAATTGCCCTTGACAGAACTTATGTCAACCAGATCGGGCGGGAAAATTCCCAAAACAACGTTGCACAATGATGTGGAAGTTTCTGTTGAAGTTGTGGAAACCTTGAAAACAAAGGGGTCCCCACAAAATAGGGTGTGAGATGCGGATAAATGCCATCGGATTTTGACCGATTTTATTTTGTGCGTTCCGTCAAAAATAATTTATGGACAAGGGCATAAAGAGGGGGCCGCGCGGAACAAAGTTCCGGCGCGGCCCTTTGCGTTGGGTCAACGAAGCAGAGTGTTCTCTTCCGGGACGGCGTTCAGCGAGCTGTCGGTGGAGAAGTACTGCGCCAGGATGCCCGCCGCCGGCTCCGCCAGAGCGCCGCTGTCGTCACTGCCCTCCGCCACCAGGCACAGGGCCACCTGCGGGTCGTCATAGGGGGCGAAGCACACAAACAGGACGTTGGTGGACGCGGCGTTAGAGGAGGTCTCGGCGGTACCCGTCTTACAGCCCACCTCCACGGGCAGGGCGTCGAACCAGCGGGCCATGCTCCAGGTTTTGGACAGGTCGTACATCCCCCGCTTGACGGCGGCCAGATGCTCGGGCTGGATATCAATGGTGTTCATCAGCTCCGGCTTATATACCTCGGTGACCTGGCTGTAGTCGCTGGACTTGTATTCCTTGAGCAGGTGGCACTGGTAGTGGTTGCCGCCGTTCACCAGGGTGGCGATATAGTTGGCCAGCTGGAGGGGGGTGAACTCGTTCATGCCCTGGCCGATGGAGGCGTACATGGTGTCGCCGTCATACCACGACTGGCCGTAAGCGGCGGAGGTCTCTGGCCCCGCCACATGGCCCTTCCGCTCCGGGATCTCGATGCCGGTATATTCGCCCAGGCCGAATTTCTGGGCGTATTCGTCGATCTTGGCAATGGTGGTGCGCCGGCCCACGTCATAGTAGAACACGTCGCAGGAATCGGTGATGGCCTGGGTCACGTTGTCCGGGCCATGGCCGGAGTGCAGCCAGCACCAAGGCTGGGAGCCGGCGTCGGAATAAAAGGTGTACTGGCCATTGCACTGCACCGTTTCCCTGACGGTGATGGTCCCGGTGTCCAGCGCGGCGATGGAGGTGAGCATCTTAAAGGTGGAGCCGGGGGCGTAGGTGCCCTGGGTGGCCCGGTTGTAGAGCGGGCGGTTCACCGTGTCGGCGACCAGGTCGGCGTAGTCGTCCCAAAAGGTGGTCATGTCATAGCTGGGATAGGAGGCCAGAGCCAGCACACCCCCGGTCATATCCACCATCGCCGCCGCCATGGGCTTGCGTTCCTCCTCGGGCTGGCGGGCAACGTACTGGGTCAGGATGTCCTCCACCGTGGACTGGAGGGCGATGTCCAGGGTGAGCACCGCGTTGTCCCCCGGTTCCGGCTCCTTCTGCCACTCCTGGCTGATGATGTTGCCGTCGCCGTCCAGCTCCATGATCCGGGAGCCGCTGACGCCGTGGAGGTTTTCCTCAAAGGCCAGCTCCACCCCGGCAACGCCCACGGTGGCGTTCATGGGGTAGCCCAGCTCCTTGTAGTGCTCCGAGGATCCCGCGGGGATAGCCCCCGTATAGCCCAGCACGTGGGCGGCGTAGCTGGTGCTGTACTTCCGGGAGGTGGACACCTCCACCCGCACCCCGCGCAGGCCGCGCTCCTTCACCTTGGTGATGAAGGCGATATCCACCCCGCGGGCAAAGACATAGGTGTTGTTGTTTACCCCTTCCAGCCGCAGATACAGCTCATACAGCACCCCGGCCAGATCCCGGTCGGCCTGGGTGATGGAGCCGCTTTCGTCCAAAAGCCCCAGGGCCTGGCCGGCGGCCGTCCGCGCCCCGGCAAGGGACCGGTTTGGGAGGCGGGGAAGGCTCTTTTTCTCCATCAGGCCGAAGGTTTGGCACATGGTGGTCAGCATCGTGCCCGCGGTAAATTGGGCCTTGGTGACGTCCTTGGCCCAGCCGCACTCCTTCACCAGACGGCCCAGGGAGGTTGGAATGGCCTCTTCCTCTCCCTCCTCCGTCACCGATACGTAGTAGAGGGGGGTGTCGGTGGTGTACGTCCAGGGGGCGGTTTTGGAGATGGGCAGGGATTCGTGCCAGGAGACCCCCTCCTCCCGGCAGATGTCCAGCAGCTGGGTGAGGATGGAGAGGCGGTCAGCGCCCATGGCGTCCCAGTCCAGCTCCACATTGTAGCTCACCTCGTTGGACACCAGGACGCGGCCGTAGCAATCCAGGATCTCCCCCCGGACGCTGTTGACCCGCTCGGTCTGGAGGTCGCGCACGTCGGAGTTCACCAGATAGTCGGAGCCGTGGACGACCTGGGTCTGGTAAAGCACGGCGAAAAAGCCGGCGAGGATGACGCAGAACAGGAGGACCAGCAGATTTGTGCGGAATTTGAGGCGGTGGGCCTCCCGCTCCGCCTTTTCCTCCTGGATATGGGTGTGGTCAAAGGGGTTATTCATGGTAGATCCTCCCGTAGTTGACGCAGCAGAACCGGCCTGCCCAGTATACCGGCAGTGCCAGGGCCAGGGTCCAAAGGAGCTCCGGCGCCGCCACCCGGAGCAGCACCTGGGGCGGGGCGGTATGGGCGATCAGGCGGCTGCCCACCGTCCACAGCTCCCAGATCAGGGCGGCGCCGGCGGAGCAGATGAGGTGGCCCCAGACGTCCCGCCGGAGAACGTATTGGGTGGTCAGGCCGGACACCCAGCCAAACAGGGACAGCGCGGCGATACATCCGGGGCTCAGGTGGCCCAGGCTGGACATCACAGCCCCGCAGGCCCCGCCGTAGATGGCGCCGAAGGGCGCGCCCTCCAGCGTCCCTCCCGCCACCGCCAGGATGGGCAGCAGCATGGGCAGGGCGATGGGCAGCGGGCCCAGTACATAATAGTTGACCATCGCCACCAGCCAGAGGGTGAGCAGATAGGCGGTCCATTTGATAATCGTATCACGTCTTGTCATAGTTTTTAAACGATCTCTCCAAACAATGCCCAGGTCGAGCAATCAACGATTTTGATATCGGCGAACTGCCCGATGAGGGCGGGGTCGCCGTTGAGATGCACCAGGCGGCCCCCCGCCGTCCGGGCGGTCAGGTTGTTCCGGGGATCCTCCCCCGCCCCGTCGATGAGGCAGCGCTGGGTGGTGCCGATGTAGGCCCGGTGCTTTTCCAGGGAAATACGGTTCTGGGCCTCCACCAGCCGGTCGAAGTTGGCGGATTTCTCTTCCTTAGACATGGGGTCGGGCATTTCAGCCGCCGGGGTGCCCTTCCGGGGGGAGTAGATGAAGGTGAACAGGGCGTCGAAGCGCACCTCTTCGATCAAAGACAGGGTGTCTTCAAATTCCTCGGTGGTCTCGCCGGGAAAGCCCACGATGACATCGCTGGTGAGCACCACGCTGGGGACGCGCTCCCGCAGGGCGCGCACCTTATCCAGGTATTGCTCCCGGGTATAGCGGCGGTTCATGGCGGTGAGCACCCGGGTATTCCCCGACTGGAAAGGCAGGTGGATCACCGGGGCCACCTTGTCACACCTGGCCATCACGTCGAAGAGCTTTTCCGTGGCGTCCTTGGGGTGGGAGGTCATGAAGCGCAGGAGAAAATCGCCGGGGAGGCTGTTGGCCCGCTCCAGCAGGGCGGGGAAGTCGATCCCGTCTTCCAGGTCTTTGCCGTAGGAGTTCACGTTCTGGCCAAGCAGGGTGATGTCCTTATAGCCCTGCGCCGCCAGTTCCCGGATCTCATTGAGGATGATGTCCGGTTCCCGGCTGCGCTCCCGGCCCCGGGTGTAGGGCACGATGCAGTAGGAGCAGAAGT
>CAZCFU010000126.1:0-4814 GCA_964498005.1 uncultured Oscillospiraceae bacterium
CCCCCAGCCGCTTCTTGTCCGCGCAGTACTCCAGCACCGCCCGGGCGATGGACATACCGTCGTAGGTGGAGGTGCCCCGGCCGATCTCGTCCAGGATGAGCAGGGAGCGGGAGGTGGCGTTTTTCAGCATATTCGCCACCTCGGTCATCTCCACCATGAAGGTGGACTGGCCCGCCGACAGGTCGTCGGAGGCCCCGATGCGGGTGAACACCCGGTCCACCACCCCGATCCGGGCGGAGCGGGCGGGGACAAAGCTGCCCATCTGGGCCATGAGGACGATCAAGGCGACCTGCCGCATATAGGTGGACTTGCCCGCCATGTTGGGGCCGGTGATGATGGCCAGCCGGTTGTCGCCGCCGTCCATGCGGGCGTCGTTGGGGACGAACAGGCTGTCCTTCAGCATCCGCTCCACCACCGGGTGGCGGCCCTCCTTGATGTCGATGACGCCGCTGTCGTCCACCTCCGGGCGGACGTAGCCGTTCTGCACCGCAGCGGCGGCAAAGGAGCACAGCACGTCCAGATAGCCTACGCTGCCCGCCACGTCCTGCACCTGGCGCACCCGCTGGGAGGCGGTGTCCCGCAACTGACAGAACAATTGATACTCCAGGGCGGTGACCCGGCTCTGGGCGGACAGGATCTCGTGCTCCAGGTCCTTCAGCTCCTGGGTGATGAACCGCTCACAGTTCACCAGGGTCTGCTTGCGGATGTAGTCGTCGGGCACCAGGCTGTAGTAGCTCTTGGATACCTCGATGTAATAGCCGAACACCTTGTTGTAGCGCACCTTCAAGCTCTTGATGCCGGTGCGCTCCTTCTCCCGGCCCTCCAGCGCGGCCACCATGTCCGCCCCGTGGTCGATGACGTCCCGGAGGTGGTCTACCTCCTCGTCATAGCCCTTGCGGATGAAGCCCCCCTCCCGGATGGTGAAGGGCAGGCGGTCGTCGTCCTCGTCGTCCCGGATGGCCCGCTTCAGCAGGGCTTGCAGGTCCCCCAGGCCGGTGAACTGGTCCAAAAACTCAAAGCGCCGGGGGGCCGCCTTCACCAGGGCCGCCGCCTGCTCCGCCAGCACGGGCAGCACCGCCAGCCCGTCGGCCAGCGTCAGCATATCCCGGGCGTTGGCGCTGCCGTACACCACCTTGCCGATGACGCGCTCCAGGTCGGGCACCTGCCGCAGGGTGCGGGACAGCTCCTCCCGAACCACCGCGTCCGCCGCCAGGGCCGCCACCTGGTCCTGCCGGATGGCGATGGCGGTGGGATCGCACAGGGGCTGCTCGATCCAGGCGCGGATCAGCCGGTGGCCCATGGGCGTTTTCGTCTTGTCCAGCACCCACAGCAGCGAGCCCTTTTTCTCCTTGCCCCGGATGGTCTCGGTGAGCTCCAGGGTGCGCCGGGCGGTGAGGTCCAGCTCCAGATACCGCTGGCGCTTGGCCCCGTCCACCGTCAGGCGGCTGAGATGGCCCAGGTCGGTCTTTTGGGTCTCTTTCAAATAGGACGCCAGCGCCCCCGCCGCCTGGAAGCCCAGCAGCAGACCGCCGTCGGGGCCCTCGGGCAATTCGTCGCCCTCGGTCCACACCCCGCAGGATACCAGCGCCGCCTTGGCCTGGGCGGGGCGGAAGCGGGCCTCCCCGCCGTTCTCGCACAGGCAGCCCAGCCGCTCCCGGAGAAAGGCGACCAGTTCCTCCTGGGCAAAGGCCCCGTCGGACAAAATGGCCTCGCTGGGGGGCTCGGCGGACAGGCGGTTGAGCAGGTGGGACAGCCAGCCCTCCCCCCGGAAGGGGGCGGCGGTGAACTGCCCGGTGGACAGGTCGCACTGGGCCAGCCCAGCGCCGGTGCTGTCCAGGTAGACGGCGCAGATGAAGTTGTTCCGGCTCTCGTCCAGCATCACGTCGTCCATGGCGGTGCCGGGGGTGACGATGCGGATCACGTCCCGATCCACCAGGCCCTTCGCCGTGGCCGGGTCCTCCATCTGCTCGCAGATGGCCACCTTGTACCCCCGTTTGATGAGCCGGGCGATGTAGTTCTGGGCGGAGTGGTAGGGCACGCCGCACATGGGGGTGCGCTCATCCTCCGGCTTGCCCCGATCCCGGGTGGTGAGGGTCAGGCCCAGCTCCTCCGCGCCCAGCTTGGCGTCGTCGTGGAACATCTCGTAAAAGTCGCCCAGCCGGAAGAACAGCAGGCAGTCCGGGTGCTGCTCCTTCACCTTCCAGTATTGCTTCATCATGGGGGTCAGCTCCGCCATTTTATATCTCCTCTCCCGGGCCTTGTCACGCTCGGATTGGCCGCGCTCTTCCCGGCGGCTTCCCTCCGACTCGGACTGGTCTCTGGGGCTGTTAGCCCCATCGCTCGTCCTCGCTCCAGTCCATCCGCCGGGGCGCGGCTATCCTCACGCTTCTATTCTCCGTAATCGACGATCACATACACATTCTGCACTTTGGCGATGTCCGCCGCCGGCTCCACCTGGGCGTAACGGCTGACGCCGTCCTCCTCCACGCACAGGGTGCGCACGGAGCCCACCACCAGCCCCGGGGGATAGACCCCGCCCAGGCCGGAGGTGGTGAGCTGGTCGCCGGTGACCAGCTTGGCCTCCTCGGGCAGGAAGGACAGCCGGAGCAGGCCGTCCAGCATGAGGGAGAAGTCCCCCTCCAAAATGGCGTCCTCATCGGTGCGGGCCACCCGCCCCCCCAGCTCCAGGGTGGGGTCCAGGATGGTGGTGACCACCGAGGAATTGAGGTTGGCCTCGGTGACCACGCCCACGAGATGGCCGTACTGGTCGATGACGCAGTCGTTGACCTCCACGCCGCCCAGGGTCCCCCGGTCGATGGTCAGGTTGGAGGCCCAGTTGTAGGTGGAACGGCGCACCACCGCCGCGTCCCGGTACTGGAGCTCAGGGCGGGCCTCATGGAGACCCAGCAGATCCTTCATGCGCTCGTTCTCCCGCGCCGCGTCCTGCCCGGCGATGGCGTCCTGCTCCAGCTCGGCCACCCGCTGGCGCAGGGCCTCGTTCTCCGCCGCCAGCTCCTCATAGCGGAACGCCTTGTCGTATTGGGCCTGGGTCCAGTTGGCCACCGCGCCGGACGCCGCCCGGAAGGGGGTGGCCAGCGCCTCCAGCGCGTTGGTGAGGGGGTTGAAGCCCAGGATCTGCGCCCCCAGGGCCACCACCGCCGCCAGCAGCACCGCCGCCACC
Organism: uncultured Oscillospiraceae bacterium; assembly: GCA_964498005.1. Taxonomy (GTDB): domain Bacteria; phylum Bacillota; class Clostridia; order Oscillospirales; family Oscillospiraceae; genus Enterenecus. The sequence goes on from CAZCFU010000126.1 coordinate 3,182, forward strand.
AGCAGAAGCCCGCCGTTGTTTCGGAAAAATTGCTTCATGGATGATCTCCTAATAATAATTCTACGCCAAAGCCGGACAGGATGCGGCCCAGCCGGAACACCGGCAGGCCCATCACATTGAAATAATCGCCCCGGATGCCGGACACCAGCAGGGCGCCCCGCTCCTGGATGCCGTAGGCCCCGGCCTTGTCCATGGGCTCCCCGGTGGCGATGTAGCCCCGGATCTCGTCCGGCCCGATGTCCCGGAAGGTGACGGCGGTCTCCTCGTGCTGGGTGACTGCCTCCTCCCCACGGAGTACTGTCACGCCGGTGTAGACGTGGTGCTCCCGGCCCGACAGGGCGGACAGCATGGCGAAAGCGTCCGCCTCGTCATGGGGCTTGCCCAGCACCGCCCCGTCCAGGGCCACCACCGTATCGGCGGCGATGATGAGGTCGTCCGGCCCCGCCTTTTTCGCCGCCGCCAGCGCTTTGCGCAGGGACAGCTGTTCCACGATTTCGGCGGGGGGCAGGTTGTCCTCCACCGATTCGTCCACGTTGGGGGAGATAATTTTAAACTCTTCAATGCCGATTTTCGTCAGCAATTCCTTGCGGCGGGGGGAGTTGGAGGCCAGGATGATTTTCGCCTTTTTCTCCGGCGTCGGCTCGTTCACGCCCAGCAGGTAATCGGTGGATACGTGGTAGAGCTGGGCCATGGCGGCAATTGTGGAAGCGCCCGGTTCCCGCTGAGCATATTCATAGCGGCAGTAGGTGGGCACTGAAATATTTAATTTCTGTGCCGCCAATTCTTGTGTAAGTCCAGCGGCTTTACGCAGTTCCCGCATACGGGTTGCTAAAGAATCCATAAATACTCCTTGACATATCTAATTGGATAGATTAAAATAAAACTATCCGAAAGGAGGAAGCCCAATGACAGAACTGATCAGCAAGCTATATTATATGGTGGAGGATTGGGTGGGTCAACATAATTTGCAGGATGAGGAAATCAAAAATTTAGAGGCCCAGCAGGAAGCCTTGCAGGAAAAAATCATCCTCCGCCTGGGCGACGATGGCCGGGATATGATGGAAGCCCTGTCAAAGCTGAATTTGGAGTTGGAGGACATCCACGACCAGGCGCTGTTCCGGGCGGCGATGCGGCTGGGGGCGGAGATTGTCCAGCCCGGGTATGAGGGCGGCGGGTGATCCATCGCGGAGCACGACTGCCTTAGGCTACAGGGCGCGGGCGGCAGCCGCCCTCCGCTCGTGGATCACCCGCCGCCCTTGCTCCGTATGCGGTGGGAGCGGTCGGCCTGGGGTCGAACGCAGAAACAGCTCTCCAGCGCCCCGTAGCCTAGAGCTGTTTCGCAGGGAGAGCCCAGGCCGGCTGCTCCCGTTGATGCACAGCGGGAGCTATTCCACGTCCCGGTAATATAAGCCGCGCGTATAGTTATTGGGGATATAGTTGCCCCGGCCCCGGTAGGCCTCCAGCACCTGGACGCACTCCACCCCGTTCTCCGTGGTGAACAGCAGGCGGATGGTCCGCAGGCCCGCCTTCTTCCAGTCCGCCGCCTTGTCCGCCAAAAACACCTTGTTGGCGTTGAAAATCTCGTTGCGGCAGCCGTAGGCCCGCTCCACCGGGAAGCGCACCCCCTTGCGGT
>CAZCFU010000127.1:0-4789 GCA_964498005.1 uncultured Oscillospiraceae bacterium
AGATGGTCCGCGGCGGCCAGCTGGGCGTCAAGTCCGGCAAGGGCTTCTATGTCTACAACGCCGACCGCACCAAGACCGCTGTTGACGAGCTGTAAAGATCCCGCGCCGGGCAGGGACTTTTTCCATTACGTAAAGTAATCTGGAAAATTTCGACAACGGTGTGTTGAACACAGCTAGCAAAAATTAACAGGGAATTTATTCCACTAAAGAGTCCAGGGCGAACTGGTGTTTCGCTCTGGACTTTTTGTGCAATTTTGCATAAATTTTTGGCTGAAATATGTAGGCCACCCAGCGCTGGTATTTCAAGACACCTCATGATTTCCACATCTTGTATCCCTGTCGAGTTTTGTCGAATGCTGTCGAACGGTTCCCCCTTGCGCAAAATGATTACTATGTGGATAATATGCTTGAGAAAAGCGAAAGAGAGGTGAACCGAAGGTATGCGGGAATTATTTCTTGAAACCGTGGAGCTGGCCGACCAGAACGGCACGGTCCGGCGCTTTGACTACTCCATCCTCATTGGAGAGATGGACGTAGGCCCCTATGCCTGCGAGAGCTATGGCGTCAGGATCTCCGAGCAGGGCGGCGGGCAGGCGTCTGTGCCCAATATCACGTGCAGCGCCTCCCGCATCGACGAGCTCAGCGGCCTGCTGGCGCGCAACGGCGTGACGCCTGCGGCCCTGCGCGATGTTGTGCTCGACTGGCTTTAGCAGGCTTTTGCCGTACCGTCCTACCAGTTCTAAAGACCTATGAGATGGATCTGCCCGATGGGTCCTACTGTCCGACCGGTACTGAATATAGATATAGATCAGCGCCATAAGGGCGGGGGAATTGATTTTCCCCCGCCCTTTTCCTTTTATTCGTCCTTCAGCGCCAGCACCTGGTCCGCCAGGCGATCCGCCGTCCGGGCCACGCCGTCAAAATCCACATAGGGGTTATAGAGCTTCTCCAGCCGGTCATGGGCCTCCTTCGCCTGGGCAAGCCCGGCGATCCCCTCGTCCAGCAGGGCCGCCGCCACCCGTTTGGTGAAGCGCAGACGGGGGCGGTTGAGGCGGTAGACGTCGGCGTCCGCCATGGCGTCCAGCCGCAGGCGGCGGTGGGCGTGGTGGGGCCAGGGATCCTCCTGGCTGGAGGTGACAAAGGCCAGCGAAAGGCCGGGGAAGATCACGTGAGCCAGCCGGTCGGGGGCCATGGGGTCGGGGCAGGCCACGGCATCGTGGCCCGCAGCCAGCGCCGCAGTCAGAATGGGGCTGAGCAAATGGTGGGCCAGACCGTAGCTGTCCGCCAGCTCATAGACCCGCGACCCCTGGGCGGACACGGTATCCCAGAGGGTGATAGCGCCCTTGTGGGTGACGGCGGAAACAAAGCGCTGATCCGCGCGGCCCTCCCCCTGGGCGGGGCGCTTCAGCTCACGACCGATGATGCCCGCCGCCCGTTTGGCCAGCCGCTGCCGGACGTTTTCGGTATCCAGCAGCTCGTTCATGTCCCGGCGCAGCTCCCCCGCCGCGCCCAGGCAGCGATACACCCGCTTGTAGTGGCCCTGGTACTCCGCCGTGGCCGCCAATATGTCCTGTTTCAGGGACTGAAGCCCCCCGCGGTCATAGAACTCGCTCAGGTCGATGTATCGCTCCACCACGCCGGGGCATTTGGGCTCCACCACGTGGGGGGCGGTGCCGTCCACCAGCGCGGCTCCCAGCTCCGGGATGATGACCGCGTCCAGAGAGTCCGGGTCTCCGGAGCAGAGCACCTGCTGCGTCTCCAGCCCAGCGGCCTGGGCGTGGCGCTCCACCCGGCGCATGAGGGTGGACTTGCCGCTGCCCGGCCCGCTTTTGATGATGTACAGCGCCCGCATCCGGGCGGGGTCGGACAGCTGATGGTAGAGAGAATAAAACCCCGTGGGCGTATTGCCACCCAGGAAGTACTGTATGTTGGGCATCCGAAAGCCTCCTCCAAGTTCCGGCGGGGCACGAACCTGTGGGCGGCTCCGCCTTTTCAATTCACTTCAATCTATGTGGAGCGGGCGGGAATGGTGCGGGGATCCCCTTCTTTCCCGCCCCCTTCTACCCTATTTCTCCCGGCAAGTCCCGTATGCGCCGTGGACAGCCCAAAATAACCCCAGCCTGCCCTTGCGGTAAGGGCGAAAATGGTATAAAATTGGGGGGCAGCTTCCCATCGAAGCTGCCCCCATTCACATGATATACGGAGGATATCGCCGTGTACAAAGGAAAACGAACCGCCCACTCCTCCCGTCCCGGATGGCTGCTGCCCGCTGCGGCGGCCCTGGCCGTCCTTCTGCTGGCGGCAATCGTATTTGCCGTCTTGGTTTTCACGCGGCCCACGGCCCAGCCGTCCCAGCCGGAACAGCCCACTCCGTCCCTGCTCCCCCAGAACTCCCAGCCCCCCAGTCAAACGCCCCCTGCCGAACCCACGCCAAACCCTACCCCGGAGCCCACTCCAGATCCGGCGGAGGAGCTGCTGGCGGGGATGACCCTCCATGAAAAGGTGTGCCAGTTATTCATCGTCCAGCCCTCCGACATCACGGGCGTGTTCAAGGTGACGGCGGCGGGAGTGACCACTCATCGGGCCCTGGAGCGCTATCCCGTGGCGGGACTGCTGTACGACGCCACCAACCTGGTCTCTATGGATCAGACCAAAACCATGCTGTCCACCGTCCAGACCTACACCAAGATCCCCCTCATCCTCACCTGCGACGAGGAGGGCGGACGGGTCAACCGCCTGATGCACACCATCGGCACCACCTATATCGGCCCCATGCTGGGCTTCAAGGATCAGGGCCCGGACAAGGCGGCGGAAAACGCCAAGACCATCGCCTCCGATTTGAGATCCTGCGGCTTCAACATGGACCTGGCCCCGGTGGCCGACGTGTGGTCCAACCCCAGCAACACCGTTATCGGCGACCGGGCCTACAGCGACGACTTCGACCAGGCCGGCGGACTGGTGGCCGCCGCCGTGGGCGGCTTCCACGAGGGCGGCGTGGCCTGCACCCTCAAGCACTTCCCCGGCCACGGCGACACCTCCGCCGACAGCCACTACGGCTCGGTGTACGTTTACAAGACCCTGGACGAGCTGCGGGAGGCGGAATTCAAGCCCTTCCGGGCGGGTATCGACGCCGGGGCGGACGCGGTGATGATGGGCCACCTCATCATCGCCGATGTGGACGACCAGCCCGCCCTGCTCTCCCACAAAATTGTCACGGAGCTATTGCGGGAGGAGCTGGGCTTTGACGGCGTGGTCATCACCGACAGCTTGAAAATGCAGGCCATGACCGACCACTACGGCAGCGGCGACATCGCCGTGAGGGCCATCCAGGCGGGGGTGGATCTGCTGCTGTGCCCCCAAAACCTGGAGGAGGCCGTCAACGCCCTCACCCGGGCGGTAGAGGACGGGACCATCACCCAGGAGCGGCTGGACGAGAGCGTGCTGCGGGTGCTGCGGCTGAAGATCGACCGGGGCATCATCCCCACAGAATAAAAAACGGCCCGGAGGCACACCCTCCGGGCCGTTTCTCATGTCCTCACGTCCAATTTGATGGCGATGACCGTGCGGTCGTCCCCGCTGCCCGAGCGCTCGCCGCTCTCCCGCAGCACCTGGGCCGCCAGCGCCTGGGGGGACAGCCCGTCGAAGTCGGCCAACAGCCCGCGCACCCAGCGGTCATCCTTGCCGGTGGTCACCCCGTCGCTGACCAGCAGGACGCAGTCCCCCGCGTCCAGCGACAAGGGGAAGGCGTCCGGCCCTGCCATCGCCCCCGCGGCCACCCCCGCCGGCAGGGACTCGCCGCAAAGCCGCTCCACACTGCCGCCCCGGCGGAGATAGGTGGGCGCCGCCCCCAGCTTGTACACCGCGCTGGTTCCGCTGAACAGGTCGATCTGGAGGAGATCCACCGTGGTGAATCCCCCCTCCTCCTCGCCCCGGAGGGCCAGAGCCTCGCCCACGGTGGTCAGCGCCTCCTCCGGCTCCAGCCCCGCTCGGAGGAATTTTTCTATCAAGCGCAGGGCGGTCTCGCTGTCCTCCCGGGCGGCGGGGCCGCTGCCCATGCCATCGCACAACAGGAAGTTCAGCTTGCCGGAGTCGTCCTTGAACCACACCCCCGCGTCGCCACTGACGGACTGGCCCTGGCGGTCTGCCCCCGCCACCCCGGCAATGGCCATCAGGGGCTCCTTTTGGGTCAGGTGGGCGTGTCCCCGGTAGCTGTCCGCGTCCCGCAGGGGGCAGCCCAAAATGGCGGACAAGCGCCCGATCTCCCCCTCCCGGCTGAGCTGCTCCGCGCCGGCGCCCTCTACCTCCAGCTGCAGGTGACCGTACTGATCGGCGTACACCGTACATCTGCCCTCCAGCCCCAGGGCGGCCAGGCGCTGCTTCACCAGCCGCTGACGGCGCACGTCCACTGCCGGCTCCTGGGCCAGCTCCACCGCCGCCCGATCCAGAACCGCCGCCATGTGTCCGTACTGGGCGCACACCGCCGCCCGGCTCTCCCGCACCCGGCTGTCGTACCGCCGCCGGCAGAGCAGGGCGGACAGTTCCCCGTTGGCGGCCACCAAAAACGTCTCAAACCGGATGCACCGGCTGGAGAAGTGGGGCGGGAAGTCCTCCAGCGCCCCCGCCCCCCGGTCCAGCATGGGGGTGAGGGCGTCGGCCAGGGCGGTCTTGGTGACCTGGTACTCCCGCTGCCAGCACCGCTCCTTCTGCTTGCACTTGACGCACACCCGATCCGCCGCCCGGTCGAAGATGCGGGCCGCGTCCCCGTCGTTGGGGGCGGCGGGGGCCTGGA
>CAZCFU010000128.1:0-4722 GCA_964498005.1 uncultured Oscillospiraceae bacterium
GCATCAGCAGCCCCAGCACGATGAACAGCATCCCCGTATTGCCCAGCTGGGTGTACAGCTTCATGAACGGATCCAGCAGGGCGCAGCGCACGTGCTCCGCGATCCACACCAGCGCCCGCTCGTCGAATTGTTGGATGACTTCCGGCATTAGTTGTCCCTCCCCGCCTTGACCCGTGGGCCAAAGCTATGTATAATAGATAGGTATACCCTGTGATTTTACCCCATTCCTTGCCATCTGGCAAGCCCCTTTGGGAGGTCTCATATGAAAGTCATCCATCTCATCAGCGGCGGCGACACCGGCGGCGCCAAGACCCATGTCCACACCCTGCTGCAAGGCCTGAACCAGCACATCCAGGCGGACATGGTGTGCTTCACCGACGGGCTCTTTACCCAGGAAGCCCGGGCGCTGGGCATCCGCGTGGACGTGATCGCCGGGGGCAACCCCCTGGCCGCGCTGAAACCCCTGCGGGAGCAGATCGCCCGGGAGGGCTACGACGTCATCCACTGCCACGGCGCCCGGGGCAACCTGATGGGGGCGCTGCTGATGCGCTCCACCGGTCTGCCCGTGGTCACCACCGTCCACTCGGATCCCAAGATCGACTATATGGGCCGCCCCCTGTCCGCCCTCACCTTCGGCCCCCTCAACAACTGGGCCCTGCGCCGCATCCCCTACCACATCGGCGTATCCGACCCCATGGTGGAACTGCTCATCAAGCGGGGCTACGACCCCCAGCAGGTCTTTGGCATCCGCAACGGCCTGGACTTCTCCAACCCCACCGCCCCCCTCACCCGGCGGGAGTACCTGGACAGCCTGGGGCTGGACTGGCCGGACGACACGGTGATCGCGGGCATCGCCGCCCGTTTGAACCCGGTGAAGGACATCGGCACCCTGCTGCGGGGCTTTGCCGCCGCCCGCAAAGAGCAGCCCCGCCTGCGCCTCATCATCGCCGGGGACGGTGAGGAGGGCCCCGCCCTCAAGAAGCTGGCCCAGGAGCTGGGGGTGGAGGACGCGGTGTGCTTCGCCGGATGGGTGTCGGACACCGCCAGCTTCTATCACGCCATCGACATCAACACCCTCACCTCCCTGTCCGAGGGCTTCCCCTACTCCCTGCCCGAGGGGGCGCGGTTCGCCCTGCCCACCGTAGCCACCGAGGTGGGCGGCGTGCCCTCCCTCATCCGGCATGACGTCACCGGTCTTTTGTTCCAGCCCCGGGATCACGAGACCCTGAGCCGCTACCTGGCCGACCTCGCCGCCGACCCCGCGCTGCGCCGCCGCCTGGGGGACAAGCTGCTGGAGGAGGGCCGGGCCGGGTACTCCATTGAGAACACCGTCCAAACCCAGCTGGACATATACGCCTCCATCCTCCGCCGTGAGGCCCGGAAGGGCCTCAAACGGGACGGCGTGGTGGTGTGCGGGGCCTATGGCCGGGGCAACGCCGGGGACGAGGCCATTCTGAAAGCGGTGGTGGCCGAGCTGCGCGCCATCGACCCGGATATGCCCCTGTGGGTCTTGACCCGCAAACCGAAGCTGACCAAGCTCCGCCACCATGTGGGGGCCAGCTATACCTTCAACCCCTTTTCCTTCCTCCGCCGGATCCGCAAAAGCGTCCTGTACCTCAATGGCGGCGGCTCCCTGATCCAGGACGTGACCAGCCACCGTTCCCTGTGGTTTTATCTATTCACCCTGTCCGCCGCGCGGCGGCACGGGTGCAAGGTGGTGATGTACGGCTGCGGCATCGGCCCCATCATCCATGCCGGCAACCGCCGCCGCACCGGGCGGGTCATCGACCGCTCAGTGGACGTCATCACCCTGCGGGACAGCTCCTCCCAGGAGGAGCTGCGCGCCCTGGGCGTCACCCGCCCCCAGGTGATCCTGGCCGCCGACCCCGCCGTCACCCTGCCCGCCGCCCCCCCGGCGGAGGCGGACGCCCTGCTGGAGCGGCACGGCCTCCACCCCCGGGACGGGGAAAAATACCTGGGCGTCACCGTCCGGCCCTGGCCGGGGTTTGAGGAAAAGGTCCCCTCCTTCGCCGCCGCCGTGGATCACGCCTATGAGGCGTACGGCCTCATCCCCGTGTTCATCCCCATCGAGGGCAGGCCGGACGACGCCGCCGCCCAGAAGGTGGCCGCCCTGCTGAAAAAAGCCCCCGCCCATCTCCTGCCCGCCTGCCCCACCACCGAGCTTGCCATCGCGCTGTACGCCCGGATGGACGTGGCGCTGTCCATGCGGCTCCACGCGCTCATCTTCGCCGCCGTCGGCGGAGTGCCCCTGGTGGGGGTGGTATACGATCCCAAGGTGAGCTCCTTCCTGGACGACGCCGGACAGGATCTGTACACCCGGCTGGATCAGCTCACCCCGGAGCTGCTGCGCTCCCTGGTGGACGCCGCCGCCGCCCGCCGCCATGACCGCACCGCCCTGGACGAAAAGACCGCCCGCCTCATCCGGCTGGAGCGGGCAAACCAAGAGGCCGCCGCCAAGCTGCTGGCCGATCCTACGCAAGCCGGAGGTAGATCATGAAGCAGATCCTCTGTCTGGCCCACGCCCCCTGGCGGGCCCGGCCCGACCGCACCCAGCAGCTGCTGGCCCGGCTGGGGGACGCCCAGATCTTATTTTTCGAGCCCGCCCCCAGAAAGGGCGAGCCCATGCCCGAGCAGGGCCGCCGCGTGCGCGCCCACATCACCGTGTACACCCTGCCGGCCCCCCTCCCCGGCCCCCAGGAGGGCACCCTGATCCACCGGCGCAGGCTGGACAGATCGGCGGACTTCGTCCAGCAGATCATGAATAAGCACCATTTCCGGGAGCCGGTGCTGTGGTGTACCGCCCCCGTCCACGCCCAGTTTTTGGACAAGCTGGCCTACCGGGGGATGGTGTACGACTGCCACCGCTTCTGGGACGAGGCGTATATCGACTGGGAGAGCGACCTGACCCGCCACGCCGAGGTGGTGTTCGCCGCCTCCTTCGGCCTGGTCAAGCGGCTGTCCCCCTGCAACGACAACATCGCCCTGCTCCCCAACGGGGTCAACCCCCTGCTGTTCCAGCAGCGGGAGCACACCCTCCCCCCTGTCCTGGAGGGCATTTCCGGGCAGCGGGTGCTGGGCCGGATGGGGCGGATCGACGGCCAGGTGGACCTGGAGCCCCTGCTCTATGTTGCCCGCCACCGCCCTGAGTGGACGTTCGTGCTGATGGGCCCCGCCACCAAACCGGGGGCGGCCCCGCTGCGGGGTCAGGACAACATCGTGCTCACCGGGGCGGTGAACCCCCTGGACGTGCCCGACTGCCTGTACCGCTGCGACCTGCTGTTTGACCTTGCCCGCCTGGATCAGCCGGGCAGCGATATCGCCCCCAGCCGGGTGTACGAGTATCTGGCCACGGGCAGGCCCATTGTCACCGTGGTGGATCCTCACGCGTCCGACGCCATCCCGGAATTGGTCGCCACCGCCTACGACGGCCCCGGCTTCCTGCAGCGGTGCAAGGCCGCCTTCGGTGAGGACCCCTCCCTCCCCCGCCGCCGGCGGGCCATGGCCCAACAGTCCTCCTGGGCCAACCGGGCCGCCCAGGTGTCCAACATCCTGGAGGTGACCGGGCTGTTTTGAAATTTTCGCCATGGACGGCCCGCCCTGGCCCCAAAGGATTGTATAAGCCTACGAAAATGCGGACGGCTCTTGATTTCTGGATTTTTCTCCGATAAAATGGTAGCATCCTTTGGAAATGAGGTGGCTGCCGTGAAGCGTCCCATTCCTGTCTGTCCGCGTTTCCGTCTTCACGGTGTCATTGCGTCCAAATTTGACAACTGAGCAAAGCAGGCTGCCCGCATACGCGCGGCGGCCTGTTTCGTTTTTTCAAGGAGGACTGAGAATGAAAAAAGTCGCTGTTATCATGGGCTCCGACTCCGACTGGCCGGTGGTCAAGGGGGCCTGCGCCCAGCTCAAAGAGTTCGGCATCCCCTACGAGGCCCACATCTTGAGCGCCCACCGCACCCCCGCCGCTGCCGCGGACTTCGCCAGAAGCGCCCGGGCCAACGGCTTCGGCGTGCTGATCTGCGCGGCGGGCATGGCCGCCCACCTGGCGGGGGCCTTCGCGGGCAACTCCACCCTGCCCGTCATCGGCATCCCCATGAAGGGCGGGGCCATGGACGGGCTGGACGCCCTGCTGGCCACCGTCCAAATGCCCAGCGGCATCCCCGTAGCCACCGTGGCCATCAACGGGGCCAAGAACGCCGCCGTACTGGCCGCCCAGATTTTGGCGGTGGCCGATGATGAGCTGGCGGACAAGCTGGATAGGAGCCGACAGGAGATGGCCGCGCAGATCGCGGATAAAGAGGCTAAGCTCCAGGCGGAGCTGGACGGGTAAAGCGAGCCCACAGGCGCGCGACGTGCGCCCCTACATACCAAATTTGGAAAGGAAGTTACCATCATGCAGAAGATCGAGCAGCTCTATGAGGGCAAGGCTAAGAAAGTATTCGCCACCGAGGAGGAGGACATCGTCATCGTGTCCTACAAGGATGACGCCACCGCCTTTGACGGGCTGAAAAAGGGCACCATCACCGGCAAGGGGGCCATCAACAACCAGATGACCAACTTCCTCATGCGGCAGCTGGAGAAGGCGGGCGTGCCCACCCACTTCGTGGAGGAGCTGAGCGAGCGGGAGACCGCCGTGAAGAAGGTGACCATCGTCCCCCTGGAGGTCATCATCCGCAACATCTCCGCCGGCTCCTTCGCCAA
>CAZCFU010000129.1:0-4660 GCA_964498005.1 uncultured Oscillospiraceae bacterium
AACCGGGCCACCAGCCGCACCCAGTCCGCCCTGCTGGAGGCCATGGAGGAGGGCCGGGTGACGGTGGACGGCGTGTCCCGTCCCGTGCCAGACCCCTTCCTGGTCATCGCCACCCAGAACCCGGCGGGGGCCTCCGGCACCCAGCTGCTGCCCGACTCCCAGCTGGACCGCTTTGCCCTGCGGCTGTCCATGGGCTATCCGGAGCCCGCCGACGAGTTGGAGCTGCTCCACCGCAAGCTCCGGGGCGACCCCATGGGCGAGGTGGCCCAGGCGGCGGACCGGGAGCAGCTTGCCCGCCTGCGCGGCATGGTGGACGGGGTGTTCCTGGGTGACGCGGTGCTGGACTACATCCTCCGGCTGATACGCGCCACCCGGAGCCATCCGGGGCTGGCCCAGGGGGCCAGCCCCCGCGCGGCTATCTCCCTGGCGTCGCTGTGCCGTGCGTCCGCGTTCCTCCACGGGCGGGATTACGTGGTGCCCGAGGACGTGAAGTACCTCTGGGCGGACGCCATTGCCCACCGGCTGGTCCTGCCCGCCGGGGCGGCGGGGGGCGCTCAGCGCGCGGCGCAGATCGCCATGGAGGTGTTCGCCTCGGTGCAGCCTCCCCGCTTTCGGTAAAGACCATGCTTTACCGGCGTATTATATACGGCGCGGTGCTGGTGGGAGTGTTCCTGTTCCAGATCACCAATGAGAACTATCTGGCCCACTTCCTGCTGGCGCTGTGTATCGCCATGCCGCTGCTGTCCCTGGCGCTGTCCCTGCCGGGGATGCTGGGCTGCCGCCTGACGGTATCCGCCGTCCCCGCCGCCCTGAGCCGGGGAGAGGCGGGGTGGTGGCAGTTGTCCGTGAGGGCGCCTGTGGGCCTGCCGCTGGCCCGGATCGCCCTGCGGCTCACAGAGCAAAACCTGCTGACCGGCGAGACCAAGAAAAGACGGCTGGCCATGTCGGGCGTGGCCCGGCGGAAGCCTGTGGAGCTGTCCGCCCCCACCGGGCACTGCGGCCTGTTGGAGCTGCGGGTGAACAAGGCCCGGGTGTACGACTATCTGGGGCTGTTCTCCCGGCGGCTGGATCAGCCCACCCCCGCCCGGCTACTGTGCCGCCCCATCCCGGCGGCCACCGAGCTGCCCGCGATCCCGGAGGGCCAGGGGGTGCGCCCCTTTTCCGGCAGCGCCGCCCGCCGGGGCCCGGGGGACGACTACGACCTGCGGGAGTACCGCCCCGGCGACCCCATGCGGTCGGTGCATTGGAAGCTGTCCTCCAAGTGGGACGAGCTCATCGTCCGGGAGCGGGCGGAGACGGTGGTCCCCCTCCCCTTGCTCACGCTGGATCGCTTCGGCGGGCCGGAGCTTCTGGATCAGCTTCTGGACAAGCTGCTGGGGCTGAGCCGGGCGCTTTTGGACGTCCAGCGGCCCCATGCCGTGCTGTGGCTGGATGGGGCGGGGGAGCCGCGGCTGCACACCATATCCGACGAGCGGGAGTACGCCGAGTGCGTACTGGCCCTGCTCAGCACCCCCGCGCCACTGACGGGCCCCGATCTGGACGGCCGCCCGGAGCTGCTCCACGGGCCGGACGGGCCGGTGTTCCGCGTCCACGTGGATCCGGAGGGGGGTGAGGGCCATGGCTGAGCAGGAAAAACGGCTGTCCCCGCTCACAGTGGCGGGGGACGGCTTGCTGCTGGTCTGCGCCCTGGCGGGACTGACCGTCAGTTTCCTCACCCTGTACGGCGACAGGACGATGGGGGTGTACTCAGTGCGGCGCACCGCCCTGGATCTGGTGGCCGCCCAGACAGATGAATTTGTGCTGGCGGCGGTGCTGTTTGCCCTGCTGTCGCTGGCGGTCTGGTCGCTGCCCCGGTTCCGGGGAGCGGCGGCGGGCGCGCTGACCGCCGCGTGGGCCTGCGCGCTGCTGACGAACTGGAAGAGCGCGATCCAGGGGGCAGGGCTTACCGTCCATGCTGTCACCGTTCAGTTCTCCCGGCGGGTGAGCTGGGGCCAAGTGCTTCAGTATGACCCGGGGCTGGACCCGGTGGAGGAGGGGGCGGCTGTCCGGCTGTTCCTGCTCCTGGCGCTGGCGGGGCTGGCCATCGCCCTGGGCTGGGCCGTTGTCCGGGCGCGGCGGTGGTGGCTGGTGGCGCTGCTCACCCTGCCAACCCTGCTGCCCGGCCTTCTGGCCGACCTGTACCCCAGCTGGCCCGCGTTTATGGCGCTGTGTACCTGTTGGTGCGCCATGCTGCTCACCGACCTGTGCAAGTGGGCGGCTCCCGACCGGCGGGGCCTGCTCACCCTGGCGGCGCTGCCCGCGGTGGGGCTGGTGCTGGCGGGGCTCACCCTGCTCCTGCCCCGGGAGGGCTATACCCGCCCGGAATGGGCCCTGCGGGCGGAGGAGCGGCTGTATGCCGCCGGGGACCGCCTGAGCGAGTTTTTCTCCCAATGGGATGGGCCCTTCCAGTCCACCATCAGCTATGTGGGGTCGGCGTCGGCGGCGGACCTGAGGGACGCCGGGCCCCTGCGCTACACCGGGCGCGCCGCACTGCGGGTCACCTCCGACTACAATGGGCGGCTCTATCTCCGGGGGTCGGCCCTGGGGCGGTATGAGAACGGCCGCTGGACGGAGCTGGGTAAGGACATCTATCAGGAATATCTGAACGCCCTGGCGGAGGCGGAGCTGGATGACGCGCCCTCCCCGCTGCTGTTCCCGGGGATGAGTATCCGGGACGTAGTGTACTATAGCTCCACTGCGGACATGGCCAGGGATCCGACCTGGCCCACGCCCGTCTATACCGCCACCATCGAGAACGTCCGGGCCTCCGGCGTGTACACCCCCTACCAGCTGCTGGAGCAGGACTGGATCGAGGCGGGGGTGATGCCCGTCCGGGACAGCTACCTGGCCCAGAGGGCCGGCCTGCCCCGCTATACCGTCACCTTCACGCCGTCGGTGGAGGGCGCTTCCATCCGCACCGATTCCCTGCCGGAACGATATTACCGCGATTATGTGCGGCGGCACTACCTGGACGTGCCGGAGGAGCTGGAAAAACCGCTGCGTCAATTTTCGAATGACAGCGTCCTCTCCTTTCTGACCGATTTGCAGTCTCTGGCCAGTGCGGGTTTGTCCCGGGGTCCAGTGGGCGACGCTTACACGGTGGCCCAGGTGCTGGACGAGCTGTGCGAGTACGACCCGGACGTTCCCGCCGCCCCGGCGGGCACAGACCCGGTGGAATACTTCCTCACCGAAAGCCGCCGTGGCTACTGTATGCACTTTGCCTCGGCCGCCGTGCTGCTGCTGCGGGAGCTGGGCGTCCCCGCCCGGTATGTCAGCGGCTACACCGTGGTGCCCCGGTCGGGGCTGCAGGTGGACGTGCCCGACTATGCCGCCCACGCCTGGGTGGAGGTCTACGTAGACGGGTACGGCTGGTACCCGGTGGAGGTCACCCCCGCCGGTGCCTTTACGTGGTACGAGCAGGAAGAGGCGGAGCCCAGCCCCACGCCCTCCATCGACATACCGGAGAGCGAGGAACCTACGCCGACGCCTGCGCCGACACCCACACCCCCGCCGTCCCAGGGCCCGGACGCCTCGGAGGCGCCCAGCGCCGGACTGCCGGGAGGCGAAGGGGACGGCCCCCAGGGTATCAGGATCGACTTCACCCCGCTCATCAGGGCCGGGAAATGGCTGGCGGCCATCGCCGGGATATTTGCCCTGTTTTGGCTGGGGCAGTATCTGCCCAAGCGCCGCCGCGAGAAAAAGCTGGCCGGGCCCGACCGCAACCGGGCCGCGCTGGACGGCTACGGCTATTTGCAGGGCATGGAGCGCTGGGGCGGCCAGATCGACCCCCGGGCCCTGGAGCTGGCCCAAAAGGCCCGCTTCAGCCAGCACACCCTGACCCGGGAGGAGCTGGACGAGATGCGCGCCCTCATCGACGGGGAGCGGGCGCGGCTGTGCGCGTCGCCAGACAGGTGGAAGCGGCTGGCCGCCCGTTACCGCTGGGGACGGCCCGAAACTGGGAAAAATGCGGGAAAATCCCCGGAAAACGGGGCTTGACCCCTTGACAAAAGCCGGTTTTCGTGTATACTAAATTAGTCTGCGTCTTTGCGCGTACGACAACAACATCCTTGCCTCCGGCGAGACCGGAGGCCATAAGACCATAAGGAGGTGCAAACACAATGGCAAAAGTGAGTGGCAACTACGAGGTGCTCTATATCATCAACCCCGCCCTGGGCGAGGAGGATACCGCCGCTCTGGTGGCCCGCTTCAAGGAGCTGGCCGAGGGGCACGGCACCGTGACTGAGGTGGACGAGTGGGGCAAGCGCCGTCTGGCCTACCCCATCAACGACCTGGAGGAGGGCTACTACGTCCTGATGACCTTCTCCGCCGACCCCGCGTTCCCCGCCGAGCTGGACCGTCTGATGCGCATTAACGTCAACGTCATGCGTTCCATCATCGTGGGCAAGGACGCCTGAGAGGAAGAAGATCATGCTCAATCATATCGTCATCATGGGCCGGCTGGCCCGTGACCCGGAGCTGCGCCACACCCAGTCCGGCACCCCTGTCGCCAGCTTTACGCTGGCGGTGGACCGCGATTTCAAGGACAAGAACACCGGCGAGCGTCAGACCGACTGGATCGACGTGGTGGCCTGGCGGGGGACCGGCGAGTTTGTCAGCCGCT
>CAZCFU010000130.1:0-4658 GCA_964498005.1 uncultured Oscillospiraceae bacterium
AAATTTCCTCTTGCGTTCCTTGTGCAAATCTGCTATACTCGCTGTAACAGGTGGGAAAGGTCTTTTACTACCTGTCGTGTATAAAAGCAGTTAATGATACCATAATTGCCGCTCCGCGTCAAGAGAAATTTTGGCAGCGGGCGATTTTTTATTATATTATAATGTAAGGGATGGTAGAATGATGGGGGAATCCGTTCGCCTGCTGTTCATTTGGCTGGGCGTGACCAGCGCCCTGGCTTTCATTTTATTCGGCTGGGACAAGCTGCTGGCCAAGCTCCACCGCCGCCGCGTCCCCGAGGCGGCGCTACTGGGCTGCGCCCTCCTGGGCGGCTCCGCCGGGGCGGCCCTGGGCATGGCCGTGTTCCATCACAAGACCCGCAAGCCCCCGTTCCCCTGGTTCGTCCCCCTGTGCCTGCTGGCCCACGCCGCGCTGCTGGGCTGGGCGGCATATTCCGCGTAAAATTCCGCTTTCTGGATGGTTTAGGACCTGCCAGCTCTGCCGCTTTCCGGCGAGTTGGGCAGGTTCTTCGTATTCCTGAAAATTTTTTCAAATATCCTGTTGACAATGGGCGGTTCCGGGGTTACAATAGCAATAGTTACAAACCAGTTACAAACCAGTTACAATTTCTCGAGGAGGCGCCCATGGCTGAAAAATCCGATGTTTTGACCTACAAGGGGCATCCGCTCCGCCGCAAGGACAACTTGATCTACTACGGCTCCATGGCCGACAAATACATCGTCATGATCCAGGTGATGAGCACGGAAAAGGACAGCGGCTTGGAACTGGCCAACAAGGCCCATCTCGAGCTTCAGTTCACCGATCCGGATCTGAAAAGCCGGGATCGTGTGGTGAAAAAGAGCGATCAGCCCGACCTCTTTTCCGCCATCGACTTGGGCTCCGCCTGGCTGATGCGGGCACTGGCCGGCAAGTAAGAAACCCTTTACGAAAGAAAAAATGGAGGTAGCTTCCAATGAATTTCAAATTTAAGGCGTTCCGGACGTTGGCCGCCGCCGGTCTTGCCCTGACGATGTGTACCGGCGTGGCGTTCGCTTCGATTGGAACCGCCACTGTCACAGCCGACAGCCTGCGCCTGCGCGGCGAGGCCAGCACCAGCTCCGCCACCGTCGCCCAGGCCCCCAAGGGCGCCCAGGTCACCGTGGAGGAGGACGCCGGGAACGGCTGGTATAAGGTGACCTACGGAAGCCAGACCGGCTATATGTCCGGCGCTTGGCTCACCGTCACCCTGGAGGACGGCACGGTCATCCCCGCTGCGGAGGGCACTGAGCCGGAGCAGCAGCGGGGCCTCGTCACCGCCAGCGTGCTCAATGTCCGCTCCGGTCCCGCTACTACATATGATAAAGTGACTACCCTGAAGGCCGGCACTGTGGTGGACATCGTGGCCGATCCCGGCAACGGCTGGTATCAGATCGAGTCCGGCTACGTGTCCGCTGAGTACATAGTTCTGGTGGGCGCCGATTACTCGGGTTCCAGCGAGCTGGGCGCCGCGGCCGCCGCCATGGCCAAGAGCCTGCTGGGCAAGCGGTATGTGTCCGGCGGGGCCGGCCCCAATTCCTTCGACTGCTCCGGCCTGATGTACTACATTTACAAGCAGCTGGGCCACCCCATCTCCCGGGGCTCCTCCAGCCAGTACTATAATAGCGGCTACTTCGTGTCCCTCAACGCCATGCAGCCCGGCGACCTGATCTTCTTCTTTGACCGCCGCTTTGACAGCTCCGGCGGCACACTGCCCACCACCCATGTGGGTATGTACGTGGGCAACGGCCAGTTCATCCACGCCTCCACCACCTCTTACCGGGTGCAGTATGACAGCGTTTACGGCTCCTACTACACGCCCTACATCGTGGGAGCCAAGCGTATCGGCTGATGATTTGAATCCTATAGAGCCGTCCGGCCTGTCCGCCGGGCGGCTTTGTTTTATCCGGGGCGCGAGAGGAAACTTGTTAAATTTTCGATTTCCTCTTTACAATTTGCCCTATCTAAGTTAAAATAGCGATATCGACTAGAAGGGGGTGCGCCCATTGAGCGACATGGACTACACGCGTAAGTTTAGCGTCAACCTGAATAGGGACGAGGAGATCAAGGCCATCCTGTCCACTGTTTACAGTTCCCTCCGGGAGAAGGGCTATAACCCCATCAATCAGATCGTGGGCTATATCCTCAGCGAGGATCCGACCTATATCACCAACCACAACAACGCCCGTACGCTCATCCGTCAGTTGGATCGGGATGAGCTGCTGCAGGTGCTGCTGAAGAGCTATCTCAAAGAAAAATGAGGCAGAGCCGCCGGCCACGGGCCGGCGGCTTTTTAAGATTCGCTTAAGGAGCTGGGTTCCATATGAAAAGAGCTGTTTCCCTGCTGTTGTCCGCGGCGCTGCTGCTGGGTTTGCTGAGCGCCTGCCGGGAGCCGAAGGATCCCGCGGCACCCTCTGCGGCAATGATGGACTGGTCTGTGGCCGAGCTGGCCGAAATCGCCTTTGAGCATTCCGGCCGGGAGAGCCAAGACGGGCTGGAGGCCTACAGCGAGGAGGCGGACCGGGAGTGGCTGGAGGTCTACATCGGGAACGCCTACGGGCTTGAGGAACCCTGGGAGAACGCGGCGGTGATCCGGGCCACCGGGGCCTCCGCCTTTGAGATCGCCGTGCTGCGCATGGCGGACAGCGGCTCCGCCGTCCGGGCCGCGACCGCGCTGATGAACTATATTTTCAGCCGCCAGGGGGATTTTGCGGGCTACGCCCCCGCCGAGGCTGACATGGTGGCCAACGGCAGCATCATGCAGGATGGGCCCTTTGCGGCGCTGTTCATCTGCCCGAACCCGGAGGGGGCGTATGCCGCGGTGGAAGCGGCCCTCAATGGGCAGTCCGTCCCTGGGCCAGGGCAGCCGGAGAATTCCGCGGAACCCATCACCGACGTGAAGGAGCTGCGGGACTTCCTGGTGTCTGACCGGGGGATGGACGAAGCGGAGCTGGAGAGGCTGGATGACAGCGATCCGGACGCTTTGAACGCCTACATGGAGGACGCCTACGGCCTGACGCCGGACCAGTGGGAGGAGTGCGCCATTGCCCGGGGGACGGGAGATTCCGCTTTTGAAGTGGCGGTGGTGCGTGTCTTGGAGGACTGGGATAGGATCTCGGCTGTGGAGGGGGCGTTCAACGATTATCTGGATGCCAGGGAGGCGCGGTTCGACAGCGCTTCCGAGCAGGCCCAGATGCTGCACCAGGCCCTTGCCGTTGAGGCGGAGGAGTACGTGGTCCTGCTGGCCTGTGAGGACGCGGAGCGGACTGCGGGCGTCTTTTCCGACGCGGCGGGCACTATGGGTTATGGATACTCCATGAGATACCGTTTTCCGAACACGGATCCCCAATACTCGGATCGCTGCAAATTCACCCCGCCCAATGAGGACGATATGTCTCTCTATGACACCTCGGCCATCCGCTCCGCCTGGGAGAAGGGCGACCCGGCGGGACTGTCCGAATACGACAGGGATATCTACGACCAGGCCAAGCAGGTGCTGGACAAGGTGCTCAAAAACGGCATGAGCGACTACGAGAAGGAAGTGGCCGTCTACGGCTGGATGGTGCAGAATGTGAACTACGACTGGACCCACCAGGACAGGATGGCGACCACGCCCCGGGAGTCCTTTACCCCTTACGGGGGCTTGGTGAACCACACGGCGGTGTGTCTGGGCTATGCCGCCACCTTCCAGCTGCTGATGGATCTGGCCGGGGTGGAATGTATCACTGTGGTGGGCGCGGCCCACTGGAGCTCGTCGGATCACGGGTGGAACATGGTGCGGCTGGGCGGCAATTGGTACTGCGTGGACGTGACCTGGGACGCCAACTATCGGGAATCGGGGGGAAGAGGCCGGCAGCAGGACTGGGACTATTTCAACGTCACCAGCGACTACATGGCCGACTCCGACCACCAGTGGGACTACGCCAATATCCCTGAGGCGGTTACGGAAGGAAACGGCCGGGACTGACGCGCGGAAAACGGAATCAGGCGCTCCGCTTTTGCGGAGCGCCTGAAAATTGTCGGAGCAAAATAGAGATTTCCTCTTTACAAATCTGTTTTTTCTGGTATAATAAACCCGCTGTGAATTTATGGGCCCATAGCTCAGCTGGGAGAGCAGGCGGGCCACAAAGCAACGCGGAAAGCTGATGTGCAGTAGGCAGGAAACAGAAACAGACGTTCCAAAAATCGAACATGGGCTCGTAGCTCAGCTGGGAGAGCGCCGCGTTCGCAACGCGGAGGTCGAGGGTTCGATCCCCTTCGAGTCCACCAACATGTGTTGACAAAAGAGATGCACGCAAAAAATCCGCACTTCGGTGCGGATTTTTTGCTCTTAACGAGGGAAATTCTCAAGAAAACAAGAAGAAAATTAAGCAGTTTCCAAAAATAGGAGACGCGATTTCAAAATAACGCTTCGGAGATGCAAATCCGGCCCAAAACCATAGCAATTAAAGACTTTTCGTGTCGAAAAGTTATGCAAGGGACTCGAACTCCCTCGCACTCAAACCGCCCGCAGCCTGTCAAAGTTCCGACAGGCTGCGGGCGGTTTTGCGTTTTCCCAGCAAACTTGTTCCGTTTGGTGCTTATGCTTGGTTTGTTCGCCATTCCTTGGTGGTTGTGGTAATAG
>CAZCFU010000131.1:0-4640 GCA_964498005.1 uncultured Oscillospiraceae bacterium
CGGATCACGCTGGCCCCCTCGATGCCGCACAGGGCGGAGAACTCCCCCTCGCCCCCCTTGGGGTAGCGCACCGCCACAGGGCCCCGAACCTTTTCTACGGCATAACGGAGCATAGCCCGCATTTCCTCAAAGCTGGTGGGGCAGTAGATCTTCATTCCGGGCACGGAGCTGAGGTAGGCCACGTCGAATACGCCGTGGTGGGTCTCGCCGTCCTCTCCGGACAGACCGGCCCGATCCACGCCGAATACCACATGAAGGCCCTGGATGGCCACGTCGTGTATGAGCATATCGTAGGCCCGCTGCAAAAAGGTGGAATAGATGGCCGCCACCGGGATAACGCGCTGCTTGGCCATGCCCGCCGCCATGGCGACGGCGTGGCCCTCGGCGATGCCCACGTCAAAGAAGCGGTCAGGGTACTCCCGGGCGAAATCCGCCAGCCCTGTGCCGTCGGGCATGGCGGCGGTAATGGCGGCCACGTCGTCCCGCTCCCGGGCCAGCTGCCGCATGGTGTCGCCAAAGACGGAGGAAAAGCTCCCGCCGCCCGCGTTGAGGGGCGTGCCGTCCTCTCTGTTAAAGGGCCCCACGCCGTGGAAGTGATCCGGCTCCTTCTCCGCAGGTGGATAGCCTTTTCCCTTTACAGTTTTGATGTGGAGCAGGACGGGACAGTTCAGCTCCTTGGCATATCGCAGCAATCGGGTCAGGTAGTTCACATCGTGGCCGTCCACCGGCCCCAGATATGTAAAGCCCATATCCTCGAACATACTGCAGTGGAGCACCGCGTCCTTCACCGCCTGCTTGGCCCGGTGGGTAAAGCGGTACAGCCCCCGGCCCACGGCGGTGGAGCAGGTGACCCTGCGATAGACCTTTTTGAATTGCAGATACTGGGGCTTCAGCCGCTGCTGGGCCAGGTGGTTGGCCACGCCGCCCACGTTTTTGGTGATGGACATCCCGTTGTCATTGAGGATGACCACCAGCTGCTCACCGCTCTGCCCCGCGTCGGACAGTCCCTCATAGGCCAGTCCGCCCGTCATGGCCCCGTCCCCCAGCATGGCCAGGACGCAGTAGTCCTCCTTACTCTGGGTTCGGGCCCGGGCCATGCCCAGGGCGACCGACACCGCGTTGGAGGCGTGTCCGGCGATAAAGGCGTCTGCCCGATGCTCTCTCGGCTTGGGGAAGCCGGACAGGCCGCCCAGCTTGCGCAGGGTGTCCATCTGCCCGCCCCGCTGGGTCAGGATCTTGTGGGCGTAGCATTGGTGGCCCACGTCGAACACCAGCCGGTCGGTCTCCAGATCAAATACCCGGTGGATGGCCACGGTGGCCTCCACCACCCCCAGGCTGGAGGCCAGGTGGCCTCCCGTCTTGGAGACGCTGTCGATGATCTGCTCCCGCAGCTGGTCGCACAGCAGCTTTGCCTGGAGGTCGGTGAGGGTATTCAGCTGCTCCGGGCCCATGGCCGCACTTCCTTTCTGTTCATTGGCGCGCTTGGCGCTCGGAGGGGATGAGGCCGCCTCCGGTGCCGGGAAGGGTGTCAAAAGCGTCCGCTCAGTTTTTACGCTCCGCCAGGGAATCGGCCAGGGCGCATAAAAATTCCGGTTTCTCAAACGCCCCGGACACGCTTTGCTTGGCAAGTTCGGTGTGCTCCGCCACCAGCTGGGCGCATTTGTCCAGCCCGAACAGGGTGACAAAGGTGGTTTTGCCGTTGCCCGCGTCGGAGCCGATGGGCTTCCCCAATTCCCCTGCGGTGGAGGTTACGTCCAGCATATCGTCCCGGATCTGGAAGGCCAGACCCAGCTCCCGGGCGTAGTCCAGTGCCGCCGACCACTGCCCCTCGGTGGGCTCCACCGGGGAGGCCGTCAGTCCCAGCAGACAGGCTGCCTCCAGCAGGGCGGAGGTTTTCCAGAGGTGCGTCTGGGTCAGACGATCCAGGCTCACGCTTTTACCTTCGTCCACCATGTCCAGATACTGTCCGCCGCACATCCCGCTGCGCCCGACAGCCTTGGCCAGGACAGCACAGGCCCTGCCGTTTGCCGCCGGGGTGGTTCGCGGGGAGGTAGCCAGCCGCTCAAAGGCGGCGGTCTGCAGGGCGTCGCCTGCCAGCAGGGCCAGCCACTCGCCGTATTTCACATGGCAGGTGGGCTTGCCCCGGCGCAGCTCGTCATCGTCCATGCAGGGCAGGTCGTCATGGATGAGGGAATAGGTGTGAAGCATTTCCACTGCACAGGCATAGTCCAGGGCGGATTCCATGCTTCCACACAGTGCCTCACAGAATTTCAGCGCCAGCACGGGCCGAACCCGCTTGCCGCCCGCCAGCAGGCTGTACCGCATGGCGTCCAGCAGCTCCCCCTGGGGGCCGTCCTCCTGGAAGCAGCCGTTCAATTCTTCCTCCACAAGAGACAGCGCCGCTTGATATTCCCGCTCAAAGTTCATTTGTTTCCTCCTCAAAGGGGATCTCCTGGCCGTTTGCCAGCAGTAGGTTCACCTTCTGCTCCGCCTGGTCCAGCAGCTCCTCGCACTGGCCGGCCAGCTTGGCGCCCTCCTCAAACAGCTTCAGGGACTGATCCAGGCCGCACTCGCCCTTTTCCAGCTGGGCCACAATGGCCTCCAGACGGGCCATGGACTCCTCAAAGGACTGCTTTTTTACCGCCATGTCCTCTCCTCCTTATCCTCTACAACGCACTTCAAAGCGCCGTCAGACACCAGCACGTCCAGCTTATCCCCGGGCCGCGTCTGCGCGACAGACGACACCACGTCCCCGCCCGTCCGGGCAATGGCATAGCCCCGGCCCAGCACCTTCAGCGGGCTCATGGCGTCCAGGCCCGCCGCCAGACGGCCCAGCCGCCCCCGCTGGGCGGCCAGACGTGCCCGCACCGCCAGGGGGAGCCGTTCCTTCTGGGCGCTCAATCCCTGCCGCGCCCGGTCGGTTTTTCCCTGTAGGGCCAGGCCCATGCGCCGCCGCAGGTCGTCCAGCGCCATGTGCCGGTCCTGAATGGGGGCTTTGATGTTCGTCAGCGCGCGGCTGCGTTTCAACCGCTCCAGCTCCCGTCGGGCCCCGCCCAGACGGCCTTGCAGCGCCCGGGCCAGCCGCCGGTTTAACTGCTCCAGCCTGTGCCGCTCCTCCGCTTGGTCGGGCACCGCCAGCTCCGCCCCGTTGGAGGGGGTGGCCGCCCGCATGTCCGCCACGTAGTCGGCGATGGTCACGTCCGGCTCGTGGCCCACGGCGGAGATCACCGGGATGTTGGAAATATAGATGGCCCGGGCCACGGGCTCCTCATTGAAGGCCCACAGATCCTCTTTGGAGCCGCCGCCCCGGCCGGTGATGATGAGGTCGATGTCCGCCCGGTTGTTCAGCCGGTGGATGGCGGCGGCGATTTCCCCCGCGGCCTCCTGGCTCTGAACCCGGACAGGAACCACCAGCACCTCCGCCAGCGGCCACCGTGAGCCTAAAATGCGCAGCATATCCCGGACTGCCGCCCCCGCAGGGGAGGTGACCAGGGCGATCTTTTTCGGATAGCGGGGGAGGGGCTGTTTGTTTTCTGGGGCGAACAGGCCCTCCGCCTCCAGGCGGCGGCGCAGGCGCTCAAACGCCTCGTCCAGCGCCCCACGGCCGTCCTGCATCAGTTCATTGCAGTAGAGCTGATACTGCCCATCCCGGGGGAACACGGACACCCGGCCAAAGGCCACCACCCGCATCCCGTTGGCGGGGCGGAAGCGCAGCCTTGCCGCGTCCCCCCGAAACATGACGCACCGCAGGGAGCCTTGCTCGTCTTTCAGAGAAAAGTAATGGTGCCCGGAGGGGTAGCACTTGTAGTTGGAGACCTCCCCCCGCACCAGCAGGCCGGTGAGCAGGGGGTCGTCATCCATCAGCGACTTCACATAGCCGTTGACCTGAGATACAGTATAGACAGGAAAATTGGCAATATTCACCCCCGCACCCCCCGTTCCAGCGCCCGGTGGGCCAAAATGGCCACCCCCATGGCGTTGTCGGTGGCATACTGGGGCTGGGCGAATACCGCGCCGCAATGATGCTCCATAGCCGCGCGGATCTGCCGATTGGAGGCCACCCCGCCGGAACACAGCACCGGCAGTCCCGGCCAGCGCTTCTGGGCCTCCTGGGTGGCCCGCAGCAGCACGTTTAGGATGGTGTCGATGGTGAACCGGGCGATGTTGGCGGGCGTTTCGCCCTGTTCCGCCAGCCTCTTCACCTGGTTTTCCATACCGGAAAGGGAGAAGGTCAGGTCGTTCAGCTTCACCCGAAAGAAACTGGTGTCGTCCGCCTCAGGGTAGAGGGCGTCCAGCGCCTTGCCCGCCGGGAAGGGCAGGCCCAGCAGCACCCCCGCCCGGTCCACCAGCTGGCCCGCCGCGATGTCACTGGTGCCGCCGACCACCTCCGCCCGGACGGTGTGGCCCTCCGGCTCCACCCGGAGAAGCTCGGTGGTGCCGCCGGATAGGTGCCACGCCAGATGGGGCTTGTCCAGCAGGTCCTCCCGGTCCGCCGACCAGGCCGCGGCGGCTACATGGCCCTGCTGATGGGAACAGGGATAGAACGGCACCCCCAGTGCCGCCGCCAGGGCCCGGCCCTCCCCCTCGCCCACCAGGAAGCAGGGCATATAGGAGCCCTCCACCTCCCGGGGCCGGGTGGA
>CAZCFU010000132.1:0-4618 GCA_964498005.1 uncultured Oscillospiraceae bacterium
GTCACCTGGATGAGCCACGGGGACTACATGGAAAAAGTGCCGGAGGGCTTTGCCCTCATGGCCCACTCGGACGCCTGCCCCAATGTGGCCATTGCCGACGAGAGCCGGGGCTTTTACGGCGTGCAGTACCACCCCGAGGTGAACCACACGGAGCACGGCGTGGACATGATCCGCAATTTCCTCTATGAGGTGTGCCATGCGGCAGGGGACTGGACCATGGAGGACTATAAGCGCACCGCTATTGCATCCCTGCGGGAGAAGATCGGGGGCGGCAAGGTGCTGCTGGCCCTCAGCGGGGGTGTGGACTCCTCCGTGGCGGCGGCATTGCTGGCCGAGGCGGTGGGGGAGCAGCTCACCTGCGTGTTTGTGGATCACGGCCTGATGCGGAAAAACGAAGGGGACGAGGTGGAAGCCGCGTTCTCCAAATGGGCCATGAACTTCGTTCGAGTGGACGCGGAAGGGCGGTTCCTGGCCAAGCTGGCCGGGGTGGACGAGCCGGAGCGTAAGCGGAAGATCATCGGCGAGGAGTTCATCCGGGTATTCGAGGAGGAGGCCAAAAAGGTGGGGGCCGTGGACTTTTTGGCCCAGGGCACCATCTATCCCGATGTGATCGAGTCCGGGGCGGGGGATGCCGCCGTCATCAAGAGCCACCACAACGTGGGCGGCCTGCCGGACTATGTGGACTTCAAAGAGATCGTGGAGCCCCTGCGCCTGCTGTTCAAGGACGAGGTGCGCCAGCTGGGCCGGGAGCTGGGTCTGCCGGAGTATATGGTGGTGCGTCAGCCCTTCCCGGGGCCTGGTCTGGCCATCCGGGTGATTGGAGATATTACAAAGGACAAGCTGGACATCCTTCGGGAGGCGGACGCCATTTTCCGGGAAGAGATGGCGAAGGCGGGAGAGGAGAAAAATCTGAGCCAGTTCTTCGCGGCACTGACCAATATGCGCTCCGTGGGGGTGATGGGCGACGGGCGGACTTATGATCACGCTATTGCCCTGCGGGCGGTGACCACCGACGATTTCATGACGGCGGACTGGGCGCGGATCCCCTATGAGCTGCTGGATCGGGTGTCCGTGCGCATCGTCAACGAGGTCAAGGGGGTCAACCGGGTACTGTACGACATCACCTCCAAGCCCCCGGCCACGGTGGAACTGGAATAAGCCGTATGACCGATGAAGACGATTATAATCACCCTGCCGTCATCAGGAAAAAGCGTGCCGGTTGAGCTTGAGCGCAAAAAGATGAAAACCTGCCGACTGAAGGTTTATCCGGAGCAAAGGGTCAGACTATCCATTCCGGTTCGGGTCTCGACAAAATGGGCCGAAGCCTTTTTGAGAGAAAAAAGCGGATGGATAGAGACAAAGCTGGAGTTTTTTCAAAAGACAGCCGGTGTTGCGGCGGAACGTGAAATCAGGGACGGATCCTCCATAAAGCTGCTGGGAGAAAATATGACCGTTGTAGTGGCAAACTGTGAAAAGGATCGTGTCTATCAAGAGGAGAAAGAACTTCACATTGGCACACGGGATACAGACGATCAGGAGAGGATAAAAGCGATATTTGAGACATGGTGGCGCGGTCAGGCAAAGACCATCCTGGAAGACCGGGTCGATCAATGGTATCCTGTGATAGAAGCGTATGGTATAGAGAAGCCCCGCGTCGCGGTACGCAAAATGCGCACATTATGGGGCAGCTGCAGCGTTCATCGAAAAGTAGTGACATTCAACCTTTCCCTGGTCCAAGCGGGCATTCTATGCGTGGATTATGTGGTCTTACATGAACTTGCCCACTTTTTATATCCGAACCACGGAAAGGGTTTTTATGATTTCCTGAGCGCCCATATGCCGGACTGGAAAGAGCGCAAAAGTAGATTGAACCAGGAGGTAGTTCCTGGGTCGTGAAGTCAGATGGAGGCCAGTTGCGCTTTGCGGTATAAACTACCATAAAAGCGTGGAAATGAGGTTCCCCTAAGGTTGTGTGCCTACACCGCTTTTAAGCTGATAGCCTCTGCGATTTGGATGTTGCGGAAGTCATCAGCTTTTTTTGAGGGATGCTCGAATATAGAAAAAAGTCACGAAAGGGCTTGCGTCCGGCGGAAAAGAATGGTACATTATTTCCTGTAGAGAGAGCTTCAGACAAGGAGACGTGATCGATTATGAAAGACCAGCCCAGCGCCGCTCCTGCCCCGCAGCCCGATGAGGTCTCGTGCTACGTCAACCGTGAGCTGTCCTGGCTCCTGTTTAATCAGCGTGTGCTGGAAGAGGCGGAGGATCCCGCCAACCCTCTGTGCGAGCGGCTGAACTTCGCCGCTATTTTCCAGAGCAACCTGGACGAGTTTTATATGGTGCGGGTGGGCGCGCTGATGGATATGGTTCAGACGGGGGCTGTCGATGACAAGACGGGGATGACCGGCGCTGAGCAGACGGCCGCGGTTCTGGCTAAGACCAGAGCGCTTCTGGCGGAAAGGGATCGGATCTGCAAGAACCTTCTGCGGGAGCTGGCGGTCCAAGGCGCGGAGCTGTGCCGCTTTGGCAATTTGCAGGATAAGACGCAGTCCTTTTTGGAGAAGTATTTTACCTCCAATGTCCTGCCCCTGCTGTCCCCCCAGATCATCGGGCGCAAACAGCCCTTCCCCTTCCTGAAGAACAAAGAGATCTACGCGGTGGCCATCCTCAAGACCAAGAGCGGCGGCGAGCGCATGGGCATCGTCCCCTGCGGGGAGGGTGTTTTGCGCAGGCTGGTCCCCATTCCTGGGGAGGGGCAGCGGTTTGTACTGGTGGAGGAGCTCATTGCCAACTTCCTGCCCAAGCTGTTCGTCCACTACAAGGTGGAGGACACGGTGCTGATCCGTCTGGTGCGCAGTGCCGACATCCACTTGGATGACGCCTCGCCGGAGATGGACGACATGGCGGCGGATGAGTACCGCAAGACCATGGAGAAGATGATCCGCCGCCGTAAGCGGCTCCAGCCGGTGAAGCTGGACTACCAGGGCAAGCTCACCGACACGGTGCGGGACAGCCTGTGCCGCTGCCTGGGGCTAAGCAAAAAGCACCTGTTTGCCAGCGAGATCCCTCTGGATCTGTCGTTCCTCGGCGCACTGCGGGATATGCTCCGGGATAAGACAGAGCTGTTTTACCCCCGCCGGGTGCCTCAGAATTCCCCCAACGTGGATCCCATGATCTCCATGACGGAGCAGATCAGGCGCCGGGACGTGATGCTCACCTATCCCTACGAGAGCGTCCGGCCCCTGCTGCGGCTCTTGCAGGAGGCGGGGCAGGATCCGGAGGTGGTGTCCATTAAGATGACCCTCTACCGGGTGGCCCACAACAGCAAGATCGTGGAGGCATTGGTGGACGCCGCCGAGAACGGCAAGGAGGTCGTGGCTCTGGTGGAGCTGCGCGCCCGGTTCGACGAGGAGAACAACATCGGCTGGTCCCGGGTGCTGGAGCGGGCGGGTTGCCGGGTCATCTACGGCCTGGACGGACTGAAGGTCCACTCCAAGCTGCTGCTCATCACCCGACAGCATCATGACCAGGTGGAATACACCACCCAGATCGGCACCGGAAACTACAATGAGGATACCGTACGCCTGTATACCGACTACGCCCTTATGACCGCAAATCCAGAGATCGGGGCGGAGGCCGCTCAGGTGTTCAACTGCCTGTCCATGGGAGAGGTGGTGGAGGACAGCAGGCACCTTATGGTGGCTCCCGCCTGCCTGCGCACCAAGGTGCTCGCCCTCATTGAGCGGGAGATCGAACAGGCCAGGGAGGGGCAGCCCGCCTATCTGGGCTTCAAGCTCAACGGCCTTACCGACAAGCTCATCATCGACAAGCTCATTGAGGCGTCCCAGGCCGGGGTGAAGATCGACCTGGTGATCCGGGGCATTTGCTGTCTGGTCAGCGGTATCCCCGGTATGACGGAGAACATCCGCGTTGTCAGCATCGTGGGCCGTTATCTGGAGCATGCCAGGATCTATATCTTCGGCGAGGGGGAGCGCCGCCAGGTGTATATCTCCTCGGCGGACTTTATGACCCGCAACACGACCCGGCGGGTAGAGGTGGCCGTACCCGTTTATGACAGTGATTTGCGCGCCCATCTGGAGCGGATGTTCCGGGATCAGCTCCGGGACACATCCAAGGGCCGCGTCCAGCGGCCGGACGGCGAGTATATCCGGGTGGAGGGCGAGCCCTTCAACGCCCAGGAGTATTTCTGCGACCAAGCCTACGCCGGCGCGTGGGCGCTGTCTCGCCCCCAGGAGGCTGTGCGCGTCCCCGCCACTAAAACGACGGGGAAACGACCCGCACCTGCGGCAAAAGCGGTTCCCTCTGCCTCAAAGCGGCCCACTGTCAAGATTCAAACCCGCCGCTCCGGTCTGCTGGGCCGTATTTTGGGGAGGGAATAGCGTACACTGTTGATACAGCCGGAAAGGCTAAAATATATCGTTTGGAAAGGGAGCACGTATTATGAAACGGATCGGATTACTCACCAGCGGCGGAGACTGCCAAGCGCTCAACGCCACTATGCGCGGCGTGGCCAAGGGCCTTTACAACATCTATGGCAATGAAGTGGAGATCGTCGGCTTCATCGACGGCTACAAGGGCCTGATGTATGAGGAGTACA
>CAZCFU010000133.1:0-4570 GCA_964498005.1 uncultured Oscillospiraceae bacterium
ACTTCCTGCTGATGCACGCCATGGGCCCCAACGTGGCCGGCGTCATCGGCTCCGCTATCGCGGCGGGCTTCCTCATCGCCGTGTTCGGCTAAAAGTTCTTTTCAATCACAAAAGCACCCGCTTCCAGATGGAAGCGGGTGCTTTCTTTCATTCCGGTAGCGTCTTTGTCCGCCACAGAAATGACTGCGCCTCCGGTGGCAAAGGTCGGAATTGACAAATACCGGCTGCCGCGAGATGAATTCGTAGTCCATCAGCCCCTCCCCGATGGGGTTTCGGTCAAAGACGCGCGTTCCCTTGATAACGGCCCAGCGGGTCTCCTCCCCGCTGTCCAGCCGCACAACATCCCCCTCTCTGCCGTAGGTTCCGTACTCAAAAAGTTGACCAGCGGAATCGAAAATAGCATACCGGCCATCATGGGCAAAGGTCAAGTAGAGCCATTGCAGACCACCATCGTACCACAGATCCCGGCAGGCAAAGGTTCCCAGAGGAGCAGCATCCTCCGGGTGGGCCTGCCGGTACTGCCAATTCGCATATATGAACATCCCTATCATGAGAAACAGCACCAATACAATTGCCGCGAAAGCCCCATACCGGTTCATCCACTGACGAAACCGTTCCCCGGGGCTGGCCATAGCCTTTGCCAGCTTTTCATCCGCCGCCACCCGAAAGTCCGCCTCGTCCAGCTTTCGGCCCTCCAGCAACTCATTGAGGGTAACGCCGAATTCCTTTCCCAGCAGGGTCAGCATTTCGATGCTGGGCATATAGTTCCCGTTCTCCCAGCGGGAGATGGTCTTGTTGGTCACACCCAGCCGCTCCCCGAGCTCCTCCTGCGTCCAGCCCTGCTCCAACCGCAGTTGAGCGATAAAGGCTCCGATCTTTACCTGATCCATGATTAGGCCCCCTTTTCGCTTTCAGGATATCCGGAACGCAGGCATTTGTACACCCCAAAAATGGCGAATCCTATAAAAAACCTCCGTTTCCATGGAAACGGAGGTTTTTCACATTCAATTTTTTTGGCAATACTCTTCCCTGCCCTGGCGGAACAGGTCGTTCCCCTGGCTGTCAATGGCCACGGTGAGGGGCAGGTCTTTTACCGTCATACGCTTGATGGATTCGCAGCCCAAATCGTCGAAGGCGATGACCTCGGCTGTCTCAATGCACCGGGCAATGAGGGCCCCCGCGCCGCCTACGGCGGCAAAGTAGCAGGCCCCGTTGCGGACAATGGCGTCAACGACCGGCTGGCCGCGTTCCCCCTTGCCGATCATAGCGGTCAGGCCCAGATCCAGCAGCCGGGGGGTGAAGCCGTCCATCCGCCCAGCCGTGGTGGGGCCGCAGGCCCCCACCGCCATCCCCTGCTGTCCGGGGGTGGGCCCGGCGTAGTAGATGACGGCCCCCTTCAATTCAAAGGGCAGGGGCCTGCCCTGATCCAGCAGCTCAAACAAGCGCTTGTGTGCGGCGTCCCGGGCGGTGTAGATGGTCCCGGACAGCAGCACCCGGTCCCCGGCACACAGATCAGGCATACGCGCGGCAAGCTCTGCGGTGTTTAAGCTCAAGGCGCTCATTCCAGGCCCCCCTGCTCCCGGAGCGCCTGGGCGGTCTTGTCCAACGCCCCCAGCCCCTCCGAGTCCTGGTTGAGCAGCCGCACCTGCTCCAGCAGCCCGTCCATTCCCTGGCGCAGCCGGCCATACTGTGCCAGCACGCCCTCCAGCCACTCCCGGGTCTCTGCCCGGACGCGGTCAGCCTCCGCCCGGGCTTCGCTCACGGTGTCCTGGGCCTTGCGGTGGGCGTCCAACTCCACAGTGGCCACCCGATCCTTCAGCTGGGCATAGCTTTCCGCCATGGGCTCCAGGGAGCCCACCTGGGCCTGGAGCCGGGACAGCTCCTGCTTGGCGACCGCCAGCTTGGACTCGGTCTGGGACAGCTCCCCCCGCAGCTTTGCCAGCGTCCGGGTGGATTCCTCCAGGCGGGCCCGGGCTTTGGCCTCCTCCGCCGCGGCGCCGCTTTTGGCGCTCTCCGCGCCGGACAGGGCGGCCTCCAGTTCAGCGGCCCTTCCCTCGCTCTCCTCCAGCCGCGCCTGGAGCTTGGCCAGCTCCTGCCGGTGGGCGGCGGCGGTCTGCTCGATGTACCTCTGCACGTCCTGGCGGTTGAAGCCCGCCAGGGCGGAGCGGAATTTTTGAACGACGGCGGTGGTTTCCATCCGATCCCCTCTTTCTGTCTGATGCGCTTTGGATGATTTTATCACATTTTGCCGCCCCTGGCAATGCCAATTCCGCCGCTGCCCATTTTTTGTCTGCCTTTTCCCCGAAAGCGCTGAGAAATTTTATCACATTTTAATCATTGTCCCTTCCCCCGCTGGAAATTTTATGATACAATGACGTGGGTTTTGGCTCGGATGCCCTTACCCGTTACAACACTTTATCAGAAACGATGTGACGCTTTTATGGCATATGATGTTTTGATCGTGGGCGCGGGCTACGCCGGGGCAGTGTCCGCCCGGCGGCTGGCGGAGGAGGCCGGCAAGAAGGTGCTGGTGCTGGAGCGCCGGGAACACGTGGCGGGCAACGCCTACGACGGCCCGGACGAGGAGGACATCGTCATCCACTACTACGGCCCTCATATCTTCCACACCAACGACAAGCGGGTGTACGATTACCTGGGCCGGTTTACGCAGTGGCGGCCCTATGAGCACACCGTGGTGGCCAATCTCCCCGACGGGAAGGGCGGGCGGACGCAGTTCCCCGTCCCCTTCAACCTGGACTCCATGGAGATCGCCTTCGGCCCCGAAAAGGGGAAGGAGCTGGGCGAAAAGCTCATCGCCGCCTACGGCGCGGAGAAAAAGGTGACCATCCTGGAGCTGCGGCAGAACCCCGACCCCCAGATCGCCGCCATCGCGGACTACGTGTACGAGCACGTGTTTGTCCACTACACCATGAAGCAATGGGGGCAAAAGCCGGAGGAGATCGACCCCAACACCACCGCCCGGGTGCCCGTGTTCCTGTCCCGGGACCCCCGGTATTTCCAGGACGCTTACCAGGCAATGCCCGCAGACGGCTACACCCCCATGTTTGAGAAGATGCTGGACCACCCCAACATCACCGTGGAGCTGGGGACAGACGCGCTGGAGCGTCTGGAGCTGGCGGACGGCATCATCAGGCTGGATGGCGAGGTTTTCGATGGCACTGTGATCTACACCGGACAGGCCGACGAGCTGTTCGGGTTCCAATTTGGCCCCCTGCCCTACCGCACGCTGGACTTCAAGTTTGAGATCCACGCGCACGGCAGCGGTGAGGATGAGTATTTCTACCAGACCCACGGCACCGTGAATTATACCGTGGATGAGGATTTCACCCGGATCACTGAGTTCAAACGCCTGACCGGACAGAAAACGGCATGGGAAACCGCCATTATGAAGGAATACTCCCGGGCTTACACCGGAGCGGCGGGCGAAATCCCCTACTACGCCATCATCAACGAGGAGAACAACGCCCTGTACGCCAAGTACAAGGCAGAGGCGGACAAATATCCCAGCCTGCACCTGCTGGGCCGCCTGGCGGAGTACAAGTACTACAACATGGACGCCATCGCGGCAAGGGCGCTGGCCCTCACCGACAGCATGATTTGACCCTGTTCGGGAAATAATTAGATCTGAAACAGATTTGGAGAGAAGAATATGGACAAGCTCATCACTTTTGCCGTCCCCTGCTACAATTCCGCCGCCTATATGGATCACTGTGTGGAGACCCTGCTGGCCGCGGGCGAGGACGCGGAGATCATCCTGGTGGACGACGGCTCCACCAAAGACGACACCCCCGCCAAATGCGACCAGTGGGCGGAAAAATACCCCGACATCATCCGAACCATCCACCAGGAAAACGGCGGCCACGGCGAGGGGGTCAACCAAGGCATCCGAAACGCCCGGGGGCTGTACTACAAGGTAGTAGACTCCGACGACTGGCTGGACACCGACGCTTTGGGCAAGGTCATGGCCAAGCTGCGGGAGTTTTCCGCCATGCCCGCCCCGGTGGATCTCGTGATCGCCAATTATGTCTACGAGCACGTGGAGGACAATACCCAGAAGGTCATGGGCTACAAGAACGTGTTCCCCCAGGAGCAGATCTTCACTTGGGACTCCATCCACCGCTTCCGCACCTCCCAGTATCTGCTGATGCACTCGGTGATCTACCGCACCCAGCTGCTGCGGGACTGCCATTTGGAGCTGCCCAAGCACACCTTCTATGTGGACAACATCTTCGTCTACCAGCCCCTGCCCTACGTCAAGACGCTGTACTATATGAACCTGAACCTGTACCGCTATTTCATCGGCCGGGCGGATCAGAGCGTCAATGAGTCGGTGATGGCCGGGCGCATCGACCAGCAGGTCCGGGTCACCCACCATATGATCGATTCCCACGATGTGATGGCCATCAAGGCCGTCCAGCCCAAGCTGGGTCGGTATATGCTCAACTATCTGTCCATGATGATGTCCATCTCCTCTATTTTCGCTGTCATCGCCGCCACGCCGGAGGCTTTGGGCCTGCGCGCGGAGCTCTGGGAGTACCTGCGCCAGAAA
>CAZCFU010000134.1:0-4516 GCA_964498005.1 uncultured Oscillospiraceae bacterium
GGTGGCCGGGGGTGTCCAGGATGTTGATGCAGAAGCCCTCGTACTGGAACTGCATGACGGAGGACGTGACGGAGATGCCGCGCTGCTTTTCGATCTCCATCCAGTCGGAGGTGGCGGCGCGGGCGTTCTTCTTGCCCTTGACCACGCCCGCCTGGGCGATGGCCCCGCCGTAGAGCAGGAACTTTTCCGTCAGCGTGGTCTTACCGGCGTCGGGGTGGGAGATAATGGCGAAGGTTCTCCTCCGCTTGATTTCGGATTCATATTGGGACATGAGAGTTCCTCCTGTTTCAGTTTGATTTTAGAAGAAAACAGTCACTTACATGGGAAGAGCCCCCTAAATAAAATCACAGTTTTACCAGTATACCACAGGAACGGCAGAAAGAAAAGACATTTTATCAAAGCGCCTGAATCGGTGGAGTTAGAATATATATTTTGTACCGTGTGAAAGCAGAAGCCCATCTGTTAATTCCACACACAAAATGATGGTGTTTTCATCGTCAAAATCAGTGTGTCCGTTGTCGATCCATTCCGCAAAAACCTGTTTTAATTTCTCGGCAATTGGCTGGTTCTCCGCTTTCCCCCAATAGCCCAAATTGACGCCCTTTCCATGGGCGGAAAACCACTCGCCTGCTATTGCGACAGCAGGGTTATGTTCCATATGCCTCATTTTGTTGGAAAGCGCGTGTGTAATGATATAAAACGCGCTATCCTCATAATAGGCATTTACATTTCGCACGTAAGGGATACCATTTTCTACAGTTGCAAGCGCAATAACGGTATCCTTTCCGAAGCGTTCTATCATTACTTTTTCGGCTTCCTGACTTAATTGTTTCATTATGACGCTCCCTTTTTAACTGCCTACAATACCGCATGTGCGTGCCTTGTCACGTGGCACCCAAGGTTGACGGCGCAGGGCAGTCCGGCGATGTGGGTGGCCTGGGCGAGGATGGCGGCGGACAGCGCGGTGGTGTGTCCTCCCAGCCCCTGGGGGCCGATGCCCAGCCGGTTGACCCGCTCCAAAATCCGCCCCTCCATGGCCGCATAGAAGGGGTCGGGGTGGCGCTCCCCGGCGGGGCGGAGGAGGGCCCGCTTGGCAAGCTCCGCGGCAACCTCTGAGGTGCCCCCCAGTCCGATGCCGATGAC
Source organism: uncultured Oscillospiraceae bacterium (assembly GCA_964498005.1). Lineage (GTDB taxonomy): Bacteria > Bacillota > Clostridia > Oscillospirales > Oscillospiraceae > Enterenecus. The sequence continues at coordinate 1,144 of CAZCFU010000134.1, forward strand.
CACCGGCGGGCAGGGGTTGGACCCGGCCTGGGACACGCAGTCCACGATGAAGTCCTCCACCTGCTCCACGGCGACGGAGGGGTTGAACATACGGAGTTTCGTCATGTTCTCGCTGCCGAAGCCCTTGGGGGCCACGGTGATATCCACCTGATGCCCCGGCACCATCCGAAGATGGAGGATGGCGGGGGTGTTGTCGTTGGTGTTCACCCGCCGCAGGGGGTCGCCCACCACGGAAAGGCGCAGATGCCCGTCCAGATAGCCCCGGCGCACGCCGTCGTTGACAGCTTCCTCCAGGGAGCCGCCCACCAGGTGGCAGTCCTGGCCCCAGTCCAGGAACACCACGGCCATGCCGGTGTCCTGGCAGATGGGCAGGCCCTTGGACTCGGCGAATTCGTAGTTCTCCACCAGGTCGCCCAAAATGGCCTGTCCCACGGGGGAGGGCTCATTTTGGCGGGCAGTACAGATCGCGCGGCGCAGATCCTGGGGCAGGACGGTATTGGCCTCAACGCACAGCGCCCGCACCACGTCGGCCAGGGTGTCCGCCCGGATTTCCCGCACCATTCAGATGACCTCCTGTCCGTCGATGAGTACGTGGACGGCGCGGGACTTCCAGTGGAAGGGGTGGCCGTCCATGACCACGATGTCCGCGTCCTTGCCGGGGGCGAGGGAGCCCAGCCGGTCGCCCACCCCGCAGATGCAGGCGGCGTTGATGGTGATGGCGGCCAGGGCGTCCTCGTCGTCCATCCCGTACCGGGCGGCCATGGCCGCGCAGAAGGGGAGGAGATGGATGGGGTTCTCCGGGTGGTCGGTGCAGACGGCCACCTGCACCCCGGCCTTTGCCAGGATGGCGGTGGTCTCCATGGAGCGGTTGGCCAGCTCCGGCTTGCCCCGGTCGTTGAGGATGGGGCCGGTGATGACCGGAACCCCCGCCTCGGCCAAGAAGTCGGCGATGAGATGCCCCTCGGTGCCGTGGACGATGACACAGTCCAGCCCGAATTCCCGGCTGACGCGCAGGGCGGTGGCGATGTCGTCCGCCCGGTGGGCGTGGAAGTGGGCGGGCAGCCGCCCGGTGACCACCGGGCGCAGGGCCTCCAGCTGGGCGTCGAACTCCGGGGCGCGGGCCTCGCTGTCGGCCTGGGCCTGGGCGCATTTCAAATCATAGTTCAGCGCCTGGGCCAGCTTGTCCCGGATGAGGGCGGCGGTGGCCATGCGGGTGGCGGGGCCGTGCTCCTTGTGGCAGCGCTTGGGGTTTTCGCCCATGGCGAATTTCATGGCGGCGGGGGAGCGCACGACCATCTGGTCAACGACCGTGCCCGCCGTTTTCAGCAGCACCGACTGCCCCGCGATGGGGTTGGCGGAGCCGGGGCCGGTGAGGACGCAGGTCACCCCGGCCCGGCGGGCGTCCTCAAAATAGAGGCTCATGGGGTCCACGCCGTCCAGCGCCCGGATGTGCGGGGTGCAGGCGGAGGGCATCTCGTTGAGGTCATCCTCCTGGGGGCTGCTGGAGCCGTACAGGCCCATGTGGCAGTGGGCGTCGATGAAGCCGGGGAGGACGTGCCCCCCCTGGGCGTCGATCAGGCCGGTGGGGCCGGGATCGTCGGGCAGGTCGGACATGGGGCCCACCTGGGCGATGCGGCTGCCCTTGACCAGCACGAAGCCGTCGGGGATGGTCCCCATCTCCATGGTGTGGATGACGCCGTTGACAATCAGCATGGATACTTCCTCCTTGTCACGCTCGGATTGGACGCGCTCTTCCCGGCGGCTTCCCTCCGACTCGGGCTGGTCTCCGAACCGCTGCGCGGTTCTGCGCTCGCCCTCGCTCCAGTCCATCCGCCGGGGCGCGTCTATCCTCACGCTTCTAAAAAGGGGGACGCGCTGCCGCGTCCCCCTCGTGTTGATCTTATTTTCTTCCGCCCCGGCGGCTGCCCCGCTTCTCGTTCATATGAAGCTCGGAGAGCTTGCTGTCGGAGCTGGCCATGAACTGCTTGAGCTGATCCTCAAAGCTGGCCGGTCCCTTGGGCTGGGAGGGCTCAGGGACATAGCCGCGGCTGGGGGCGGGACGGCGGCTCTGCGGACGGTGGTCTCCCTCGGGACGGGGGCGGTCATTGGGCCCGCCGGGACGGGGGCCGGATCGGCGCTCCGACCTGGGCGGCGGAGGCAGAGCCTGCTTGATGGACAGGTTGATGCGGTTGCTGTCATCAATGCCGATGACCTTCACCTTCACCTCTTGCCCCTCAGAGAGCAGATCATGCACATCATTGACGTAGGAGTAGGCGATCTCCGAGATATGTACCAACCCGGAGCGATTTCCGGGCAGCGCGACGAACGCGCCGAATTTGGTGATCCCCGTCACCTTTCCATCCAAGATAGAACCAACTTCAATCCCCATAAATCTCTTTTTTCCCTCTCAAAGTGTAATGGATTTTTACTTGCTGGAGTCCTCGAACACGATCTCCCCCGGCTCCACCAGCCCCAGACGGCTCCGGGCGATATCCGCCAGATAGTTAGGATCGCTGCCGTGGTCGATGCCGTCTTGCAGGGCGGCGTTTGCCTCCTGCTGGGCCTGGACCTGACGGCTCAGCGCCTCCCGGTCGGCCTGGGCGGCGCTCAGCTTGGCCTGGGTGGACAGCAGCGCGATGGCGACGGCGGCCAGCAGCACCAGCACCAGCAGTTTTGTGGCCATACCGGCCGACTTCAATTTCATCGTCCACCGCTCCTTCCTCCCCGTTTCGGGCGAAACGGTATAGTATATTTATTTTATACCAGGACAGCCAATTTTGGAAGCCTTTTTTTTGATTTTTCAAAAATTTTTTCCCGGCCCTCCCGGCGCGCCGGGCGGGGGCCATGAGCAGACGGAGAAACGCCCGGATTTTGTCCGCCAGCCACAGGAATACGGGCAGAATCAGGCGGCTCAGGGTCAAAAAATAGGTTCCGCCCCCCAGCGCCACGGCGGCCATGTGGTAAATGCGCACCTGCCCGTCGTCCGACAGCAGGGTGAGTGCGAACAGCCCCGCCGTGGTCCCCAGCCAGAACAGCAGGTCCAGCAGGAAAGCCAGCCAACCCAGCTTGAGGGTCCGGCGCAGGGTGCGCATCCCGTCGTAGATGAGGCCCAGCAGCGCCCCCAGCAGGAGGCCCTGCCCGAAGATCACCGCCTGGCCCAGTACGTCTACGTGCATCGGTCAGTGCAGCAGCCGGGAGAGGAAGCCGCCCCGGCTCCCCATGCCGTCGTCCTCGTAGGTGACGGAATCTATGTCTCCCTCCACTTTTAAATCGCCGCCGTCCAGAGACAGCTTTTCGATGTGCAGGTTCTCCCCGGTCACCACCATGGCGCCCTTGGAGGTGGACAGCACAATGGTGGTTTCGTCGAACCGCT
>CAZCFU010000135.1:0-4472 GCA_964498005.1 uncultured Oscillospiraceae bacterium
GCCGAGGATGTGCGCCGCAGCCTGGAGTGCGGCATGAACGCCCATGTGGCCAAGCCCATCGACGTGCAGGAGGTCATGCGCCTGCTGGAAAAATACATCAAATGACCAAACGTCCCCCGGGCAGTGCCGGGGGACGTTTTTGGGCGCTATGGGAGCCCTCGCGGGTGTCCGAAGCCCCCATAAATTGGGAGGCCCAGGCAGGACTTTAATGTAGAAAAGGGGTTGAACTTTCAGACACACTGTGCTATAATAGCCGGGTCAGATTGAGACCTTTTGCGCTTTTGTGAGGGTAATGCCTCCAAAAAATGGAAAATACAGCCATTTTCTTCAAATCCCCGGGAGAATGCTGAGGTTTCGGAACATTGTTCCACGCAGGCATTTTTCAGCGTGGGGACAAGTTGCGGGAGCGGCGGTATTTTTCACGGAAACATTTCATAGTATCCATGTGCGCCATGGAGAGAAGCCGTGGCCGGAAGATTCAGGAGGGTCGGATCAATGATGGACTTTTTGATGAGCAACTCCCAGCTCCTGCTGGAGAAATCAGCTGGCTTCCTCTGGACGAAGCAGGCGGCGATCCTCGACAATATCGCCAATGCTGAAACGCCCAACTATAAGGCCAAGGTCGTGACCTTCGAGGAGAGCATCCGCTCCAAGCTGGAGGAGGCCGCCGCGCGCCCCACCGGAGCCGGAAAAGCGGTGCGGGACATTCTGGAGGATTCCGAGCTTGCCGTGTTCGAGGCACAGGAACAGACCCGCATGGACGACAACGGCGTGAACATCACCAGCGAGATGACGGAGATGATCCGCAACGCCTATCAGCAGCAGTACGTTTACCAGGCGATCAACAAGCACTACGCCATGCTGAGCAAGGCTGTCAAGGGTCAGTGATCCAAGGCGTGACAACATCGGGAGGTACATATCATTATGGCGTTCATGAATTCCATTAACATTATCGGCTCCGGGCTCACCGCCCAGCAGCTTCGGCTGGATATCGTGTCGGAAAATGTCACAAACTCTCAGACCACCCGCACCGAGAACGGCGACGGCGCCTATCGCCGGAAGCTGGTGGTGTTCGAGGCGGTCAGCGGCCGGGACTCCTTCCGGGACGCCATGGCCAAGGCGGCCAACGGCCTGATCCCCAACACCGCCACCGGGGTCAGCCCCACCGCCGGCGGCGTGCGGGTGACCCAGATCATAGAGGATGAGTCCCCCATGAAGATCGTGTATGACCCCACCCACCCCGACGCGAACGAGGAGGGCTACCTGGAAATGCCCAACGTGGATATGGTGAAGGAGATCGCCGACGCTATGGCCGCCAGCCGGGCCTACGCTTCCAACGTTACCGCGTTCAACACGCTGAAGTCCGTCATCTCCAGCGGCTTGGAGATCGGCCGGTAAGCAAGACTTTCGTGCATAAAAGGAGAGAACGGCTATGAGCGCTTCCATTGAGGGTATCACCAATACCGGGATCACCGGCATCACCAATACCATCCCCAAGATCACGCCTCCCACCTGGGGGATTTCGCAGGAGGAGAAGGCCGCCGGACTTGACGAGATCAAGGACAGCCCCTTCGGCTCCATTTTCAGTTCGCTAATCCAAAACGTGAAGGACACCGACGCCGAGTTCACCCAGGCGCAGTATCTGCTGGCTACCGGCCAGCTGGACAATCCCGCCCAGCTGAGCATTGCCGGCTATAAGGCGGACATCGCGCTGGATCTGCTGATCCAAATGCGCAACAGGGCGCTGGACGCTTATAACGAGCTGAAGAACATGAGCGTCTAAGGCGGATCGCCGTTTGGAAGAAAGAACGCGGAAAGCGGGGTGATGGGGCTTGGACAAGGAGAAGCTGAAGGGCTATCTCGACAAAGTAAAGACAGCCCTTGGAAAGATTTCTAAGAAAATCTGGATCATCATCGCGATCGCGGTGGCCGTCCTGGTCATCGCCATCGTCATTTTCCTGAAAACAAGGCCCTACTCTACTCTGATTACCGGAGCCACCGAGGACGAGCGGAACACGGTGATCAGCTGGCTCTCGGAGCAGGGGATCACGGACTATAAGCTGGAGGGCTCGGGCACGATCCTGGTGCCCCGAAGCCAGGCGCCCATTTTAAAGGCCAGGCTGCTCCAGGAGCAGTATTCCCAGCCCAACTCGCCCTTCAGCGGTTATTTTGAGCGGGTGGGCCCCCTGTCCACCGAGAGCGAGCGGAATCTCGCCGAGATGGCAGCCCTCGTTGAGGACTATGAGGCCACCATCCGCCAGTTCCCCGGGGTGCGGAACGTGAGCGTGGTCATCGACCCGGGTGAGGATCGGGGCTACGTATTGGATTCGAATAACATGGTGAAGGCCTCCGCCGACGTCCAGCTCTTCATGCAGAACGGTAAGACCCTCACCGATGGGCAGGCCAACGCCATCCGCAATTACGTCGCCGCCGGCGTGGCCGGGCTGGACGTCAAGAACGTGACCATCCATGACGACAACGGCAACGACTACAACGGCACCGGCAGCAGCGGCAACGCCGCCGCCGCGGCCAGCTCGGCGCTGAAGATCCAGATGGAGCGCTTGTGGAAAAAGGAGATCGAGGATCAACTTTATCCCCTCCTGGCCGGAACCTTCGGCCCGGACAATGTGAACCTCTCGGTCAGCGTTGAGGCGGAGCTGGGCGACAAGACCGTCAACGATTATAAAGTGACCCTGCCCGAGTTCGCCGAGAACGGGGAAACCGGCGGCAGGGGCCCCCTCAGCAAAGAGGTTTACGTCTACCAGTTCACCACCAACGATGAGGGCGCCGTGGGCGGCGTGGTGGGCACCGAGACCAACGCGGACCTGCCCACCTATGTAGAGCAGGGGGACGCCGTGGCGGAGCTCCAGAGGATCCTTGAGGAGCAGGTGGAACGGGACTACGACAACTCCAAGACCCAGACCCAGATGATCATCACCGCCGCTTCCCTGACCAAGGTCACGGTGACGGTGACCATCGACTCTGTGAATTACGGGCCGGTGAACATCAGCGAGGTCCGCTCCGCCGTGGCCAGCGCCTCCGGCATCGTGGCCCCGCTGGAGCTGCCCGACGACATGACCGCCGACGACTACCTGGCCCGGTACATCACGGTCGTCAACACCCCGTTCTGGCGCGAGCCAGAACCCACGCCGACCCCCACTTTCTTTGAGCGGCTGGGCATCCCCGAGTGGGTGGTGTACGCCGCTGTCGGCGGGCTGGTGCTGTTCGTTATCATCCTGGTGGCCATCATCCTGCTGGTGCGCGGCCACAAGAAGAAAAAGCAGGCCGCGGAGCAGAAAGCCGTGGAGGAGCTCATGGCCACGGCCATGCCCGGCCAGGTGATGGTGGAGATCGGGCCGGATGGGCAGCCCGTTGTGCAGCCCGTGCTGGATGAGAACGGCAACCCCGTGGCCGGCGCCGATGTGATGGATATGCACACCGAGCGCAGCATGGAGCTGCGCCAGGGCATCCGGGAGTTTGTGGACGAGAACATGGAAGTCGCCGCCCTGCTGCTCAAGAGCTGGCTGAAGGAGGATGGAGACAATGGCTGACGCTGCGGTTGTGGAACAGAAAGCGGCCCCCGCCGAGGCCGGCGCCTCCGGGGGGAAGAAGAAGCTGGAGCATGAAGTCCCCCTCACCGGCGCTCAGCGGGCCGCCACCGTGATCATCGCCCTGGGCGTGGAACGGGCATCCGTACTCTATAAGCACATGGAGCCCGAGGACGTGGAACAGCTCACCCTGGAAGTGGCCAAAATGGGCTTTCTGGGGTCGGAGCAGACCGAAGCGATCCTGAATGAGTTCTATCAGCTGTGCCGCACCAACCGGGCGGTCACCGAGGGCGGTTTGGAATACGCCCGCACCGTGCTGGAAAAGGCGTACGGCGCGCAAGCGGCGGAGGAGCTGCTGGGCAAGGTGACCAAGTCCCTGCAAAACCGCAACTTCTCCTTCATGGAGAAGGCGGACGACAAGTCGCTGTTCTCCGCCCTGCAGAACGAGCGCCCCCAGACGATCTCCCTGGTGCTGTCCTATGTGGATCCGGACAAGGCGGCGGGGGTCATCTCCCAGCTGGACGAGAAGCGGCAGATCCAAGTGGTGGAGAGCATGGCCAAGATCGAGAGCGTGTCCCCCACGGCGGTCAAGATCATCGAGGCCGAGATGCGCAAGAAGTTCTCCAGCATCGTCACCAGCGCCAACGTGAAGGTGGGCGGCATCGACTACGTCGCCAACGTGATGAACAACCTGGACCGCACCAGCGAGAAAAACATCTTCGACGGGCTGTCCGCCTACGACCAGGAGCTGGCCGAGGAGATCCGCAAGCGGATGTTCGTGTTCGAGGACATCATCACCATGGACGACCGCTCCGTGCAGCGCTTCGTCCGGGACTGCGACCCCCGAGATCTGGTGCTGGCCCTCAAGGCCGCCAACGAGGAGGTCTCCAAGAAGCTGCTCAGCAATATGTCCACCCGTATGGC
>CAZCFU010000136.1:0-4468 GCA_964498005.1 uncultured Oscillospiraceae bacterium
TGGTCGTCCGGGTGCTAGGGGACAAGGGCGTGTGCATTTCCTCCGGCTCCGCCTGTCACAAGGGCAAGCCCAGCCATGTGTTCGCCGCCATGAACCTGCCCAAGCCCTGGCTGGACGGCGCTTTGCGGCTGTCCTTCTCCCCCGATTCCACAAAAGTGGAGGCGGACGCGCTGGTGTCCGCCCTCAAGGACGCGGCGGGCAGCCTGTTCACCACCTTATCATAACGCTTTGCAAAGGAGCCTCCGACCAATATGTTCAAACTGTTCCGGCGGGAAACGGGCTTTTACCGCAGATTATTGGCGCTCGCCCTGCCCATCCTGCTTCAAAATCTCATCACCAACTCTCTGGGGCTTGTGGACACCTTCATGGTGGGCACCATGGGCCAGCTCCCCCTGGCCGGGGTCACCCTGGCCAACATCCCGGTGTTTGTCGTTCAGCTCATGATGTTCGGCATCCAGAGCGGCTCCGCCGTCCTCATCAGCCAGTACCGGGGCAAGGGGGATCTGCGGGCCATCAATCGGATCATGGGCATCGGGATGTACACCGCCGGCTTCGTCGGGCTGGTATTCGCCCTCGTTATGGGCTTCCTCCCCAGCCAGTTCATGTCCCTGTTCGGCAAGGATCCCCAGGTCATCGCCACCGCCGCCCGGTATGCCCGGATCGTGGGCTGGTCTTACCTCTTCGACAGCTTTGTCCAGGTGTACAACGGCGTTCACCGGGCCATGGGCGATCCCCGCCGGGGCCTGTATATCCTGGGCGTGTCCATGGCGTGCAACACCTTCCTCAACTGGGTGTTCATCTTCGGCAATCTGGGCGCGCCACAGCTGGGGGTGGAGGGCGCCGCCCTGGCCACCCTGCTGGCCCGTGTGCTGTCCTGCTCCATCGCCGTCCTGTGGGCGGTTTTGGACAAAGACTTCCGCATCGACCCCGCCCTGCTCCTCCGCCCCGGCCGGGAGATGGCGCGGCGCTTTGTCCGCTTCGCCACCCCGGTGATGTGCAACGAGACCTTCTGGGGCCTGGGCTCCTCCCTGTTCCCCACCATTATGGGCCACATGGACGGCTCGGAGGAGATTTTGGCCGCCTACGCCATCGCGGGCAACATCACCAATCTGTGTACCGTGGGCGTGTTTGCCATCGCGGGCACCGCCGCCATCCTGGTGGGCCAGGAGATCGGCTCGGGCAACGCGGACAAGGTGTATTCCCTGGGGGCGCTGCTCAACGCGCTGGCCTTCCTGTTCGGGCTGGCGGCGGGGGCGGTGTTCCTGGCTCTGCTCTATTTCTTTATCGTGCCGGTGCTCTATCCTGTGTTCAAGCTGGCGGATTCAGCGGCGGGAGATATCTGCACCATGATGCTCACGGTGGTGTTTATTATGATGCCTCTGCGCTCCTTTGAGTGTACCAACATCGTGGGGGTACTCCGGGGCGGCGGGGATGTGCGGGCGGCCACCATCATTGACATCACGCCTTTGTGGCTGGTGGCCCTGCCGCTGGCGGCGCTGGCGGGACTGGTGTTCAAGCTGGGCATTTTGTGGGTGCAGCTGGCCACAGTGAGCGAAAACGTGGTGAAGAGCGTCGTGGGCTTTTGGCGGTTTCAGTCGGGCAGGTGGATCCGGGACGTAACGGTATCCAACTATTAAAATACGACCGAGGGTTTCCCGGCGGGAGGCCCTCGGCCGCTTATTGTCACGCTACGAAGCGGCCAGGACGGCCCCGCGCTTCTTCATTGTCACGCTGCGCAGACGGCTGGCCGCTTAGTCGCTTTCCCTGCGACTCGGCCTGGTAGGCAGTCCTTGGACTGCCCTCACGGCCTCGCCGTTAGGCGGCTTTGCCGCCCTAGGCCTAAGCGGGCCAATGGCCCGCCCACGGCTCCGGTCCAAGCTCCTTCGCAGCCGCCTGCTCCGCGCTTCTTTATTCCCCTTTGTATTTTTTCCTGGTGGCGATGCCGCCCCGTATATGGCGCTCCGCTTTATTTTCGTCCAGGACTTCCTTTACCTGCTCATGCAGCCCCCGGTTGATGGCGGGCAGGCGCTCGCTCAGATCCTTATGTACGGTGGACTTGCTGATCCCAAAGCGGCTGGCGGCGGCCCGGACGGTGGCTTTGTTTTCGATGATGTACAGCGCCAGCTCCTGGGCGCGCTCTTCCATGTTCCCCTTCACTGACAACACTCCCCACTGTGGTTCTCGTCACGGTGATTTATATGCGGGGAGGGGCAGGGATATGAAGAAGGGGCGCCCAGCGCTTCCTAAATAAAAAATTAAGCTTCCATCTCCTTTACAGCGCCGCCGAAAAAGTATATAATGGTTCGTGTTATCGCATTCCGGGAGAGGGGGATCACCATGGCGGACGGCTACGGCACCGGCGGACAGGATCCGCGGAACAATTCCCAGCAGAACAACACCTATCGCTACAACTACAGCTATGGATCCGGCAAAGGAACCACTCCGTCCGGCGGATATAAGCCGCCCAAAAACTCCAACGACTGGGGCGAATGGGTGGGCATCGGCGTTTTGCTGTTCATCCTGCCCTTTCCCCTCTTCAAAATCATCGGTGTGATCTGGCTGCTGAGCAAGCTGGGCAAGATGTCCTCCAGTGACAAACGGCGCTTCAAGCAGGAGGCCAGGGACGCGGCTAACCGGGCCAAAAACACAGCGGAGAGCTTTTTCCGGCAGGCCGACGCCTCCGCCGGAGCGGCGGCGCGGGACTTCTTCCAGCAGGCCGACAGCTTCGCCCAGGAGGCGGGGAAGAGCGCCCAGCGGCCCCAGCAGGACCAGGGTTCGTCCGACGGCACCTATCACTACCAGTATGGGCAGACCGCCCAGTCCCAGCAAAAGCGGCCGCCTAAGGCGGAGCCCTGGGCGCGGAGCTCCCAGGCCCAGTCCAAGGCAGACCCCTGGGACGTCAAGAACTCGGAGGAGCGCAAGAGAAACCGCAAGCAGTCCAAGCTGATGGGCAGCAGCGGAAAGGGCCTCATCATCGGCGGCGGCATCCTCACCGGCATTTTCGGCCTGGGCGCGCTGACCGTGTCCATGCCCTTCCTCTACGACTTCTCTTCCGGCTATTGGGAGTGGGCACTGCTCATCCCCATCGTGGCCTGCCTGATGTTTATGGGCGGCGGCATCGGTATGCTGGCCTCCGGCATCAGCAAGGGCCGGCGAAACGAGCGCTACCTCAACTACCTGGCTTACATCGGCGCCAACCGGGAGGTGGCCCTGGCCCCCATGGCCGCCAGCTTCGGCGTGCCGGTGAGCAAGCTGTGCAAGGATCTGCGGCGGATGCTGTCCAAGGGCATCCTGCCCACGGGCTACCTGGATCTGGCCGAGGGCAAGCTGTACCTCACTGAGATGGGCTATCACGCCCCCGAGCCCAAGCGGGAAGCCCCGCCCGTCCAGGAGGAGACCCCCCAGCAGGCCGCCGCCCGGGAGGACGATATCCTCCGGGAGATCCGGCAGGTCAACGACGACATCCCCGACGCGGCGATGAGCGCCAAGATCGACCGCATCGAGGAAATCACGGGTAAGATTTTGAAGTATCAGAAGGAGCACCCCAATAAGGAGGGCCAGCTGCGCACCTTCCTGAACTACTATCTGCCCACCACACTGAAGATCCTCCGGGCCTACGCCCAGCTGGACGCTCAGGGCATCGAGGGGGAGAACATCTCCGCCGCCAAGAAGCGCATCGAGGACATGATGGACCAGGTGGTGTCCGGGTTCGAGAAGCAGCTCGACAAGCTGTTCCAGGACGACGCCATGGACATTACGTCGGACGTGGAAGTGCTGGAGAATATGCTCAAGAAGGACGGCCTGTCCGACGAGGGCGGCATCACCATGACCCTGTAATACGAAAGGAAACCCACATGGAACCCATATGGAATGAACTGTACCGCGCGGCGAAGGCCGTGCAAAATGAGCGAAAAATATCCGAGTATGTTTATGCCGGCGGGGTCTCCGCGGCGATACAATCTTCATCCGGGAAAATCTACACCGGCGTCTGCATCGACACCTGCTCTACATTGGGAATCTGTGCTGAGCGCAACGCGATTTTCAACATGATTACCAACGGGGAACAGGAGATCAAAAAAGTCCTCGCCATCATGCCCGACGGAAGGTCGGGCGCCCCCTGCGGCGCCTGCCGGGAATTAATGGTTCAGTTGATGCCTGACCATTATCGGGACATTGAAATCCTTCTTGATCTTGAGACGGAAAAAATCATCACGCTGGGCGAACTCACGCCGGAATGGTGGATATAGGCAAACATAAGAGCGGCAAGGTCACTTGACCCTGCCGCTCCTTTTTATTTACATATTTCAGGATTTCCCGCCCTTGAGGGCCTTCATCCGCTTCTCGTGGTTCAAAATGCGCTTGCGCAGGCGCAGATTTTCCGGCGTGACCTCCAGAAGCTCATCGTCCGCCAGGAACTCCAGGCACTGCTCCAGGCTGAGCTGCTTGGGGGGCACCAGCCGCAGGGCCT
>CAZCFU010000137.1:0-4464 GCA_964498005.1 uncultured Oscillospiraceae bacterium
GGGGATGGTGCCGTAGCGCATGGCGATGAGCTGGGTCAGGCCGCAGGGCTCCTGCTTGGAGGGCATGAGCACCAGGTCCGCGCCGGCGTACGCCTGATGGGCCAGGGTGTTGTCGAACACGATGTTGGCGGACATCTTGGCGGGGAAGTTGGCGGCGTAGGCGCGGAACATATCCTCATACTGCGGTTCGCCGGTGCCGATGATAACCATCTGGAGGTCGTCCCACATCAGGTCGTCCATGACGGCCTGGACCAGATCCACGCCCTTGTGGCCTGCCAGGCGGGTGATCATGATGACCATGGGGACGTCGTCCCGGACGGCCAGTCCCAGCCGCTCCTGGAGGAACTTCTTGTTCTCCGCTTTCTTCTCCAGCGTGTCGGCGTCAAAGCTGGCGTAGATGAGGGCGTCGGTCTTGGGGTCGAACACCTCAACGTCAATGCCGTTGACAATGCCGCTGAGCTTGTATGCGTGCTGGCGCAGCACGTCGTGGAGGCCGTGGGCGAAGTAGGGGTCCTGGATCTCATAGGCATAGGTGCGGGACACGGTGCTCACCTGGTCGGCAGTGTGGATGGCGGCCTTCATCAGGTTGGTGCAGTTATCGAACTGCATGGTGCCCTTCCAGTCGTCGGGCAGACCCAGCACCCCGTCCACGAACTCGTCCGGGAAGCGGCCCTGGTACTCGATGTTGTGGATGGTATACAGGGTCTTGATGGGCTGGTACTTCTCCGCGTCCATGTAGAACGCCCGCAGGAACACCGGCACCAAAGCGGTCTGCCAGTCGTTGGCGTGGATCACGTCGGGGTACCAATCCAGGTGCTGGAGGGCTTCCAGGATGGCCTTGGAGAAGAAGGCGAAGCGCTCGCCGTCGTCATAGTGGCCGTAGCAGCCGTCCCGGTAGAAGTAGTACTCGTTGTCGATGAAGTAGTATTGCAGCTTTTTCTTCTTGCTCACCGCCCGGAACAGGCCGCAGTATACGTTGCGCCAGGACAGGGGCACGGTGAAGTTGGTGAGATACTCCAGCTCGAACTCAGGGTTGTCCTTGATGGCCTTATAGTAGGGCAGGAACACGTACACCTCGGTGTTGGGGGACTCAGCCAGGGCTTTGGGCAGGGCGGCGGCCACGTCGCCCAGGCCGCCGGTCTTGATAAAGGGCGCGGCCTCGCTGGATGCTAATAAAATTTTCATACGGTAACTCCTTTGCGAATGACGACGGGGTTGGAATCCAGCCCTTTGAGCTGGGCGCCGTCGCCGATGGTGACCCACTTGTCCACGATGACGTTCTCCAGGCAGGCGCCCTCGCCCACCACGCTGCCCTGCATGATGACGCAGTTCTTGACCTTCGCGCCCTTGCCGATCTTTACGCCCCGGGACAGCACGCTGTTTTCCACGCTGCCGTCAATGAAGCAGCCGTCGGCGATCACACAGCGCTCTACCTGGCAGTCCAGGCCGTAGTAGGCGGGGACCTCGTCGGTGACGCGGGTGTGGATGGGCCGGTCGCCCCGGAACAGGGAAGCGGCCACGTCATCTTCCAGGATGGCCAGACTGCTCTGGAAATAATCGTTCACGTTCCGGATCCGGAGGACGGTGCTGTTCACCTCGTAGATGTTGGCGGACAGGCGGCCCCGGTTGAACTCATGCTGGATGAAGTCCCGCAGGAGGTCGTAAATGCCCCGGGAGGTGTAGTCCCGGATGACGTTGACGAGCAGCTCACGGGAGATGATCATATGGCCCATACTGGCGTACTCGCCGGGCTTGGCGGTGTAGGCCAGGGCATAGGAGGTCATCTTGTGGTTGGAGTCCGCCCGCATGACGGAGGCATACTCCTCGTCGGAGGGCTCTGTCACCTTGGTGGCAAACATGGTGATGTCGCAGCCGCTGGCGATGTGCGCCTCCAGGGCGGCGCGGTAGTCGATGTTGCACAGCACATAGGCGTCGGCCAGCAGGACGTAGGGGGTCTTGGAGATGGTCTCCAGATAGTCCAGGGCGTTGCGCAGCTCGTCCAGCTTACCCCGGCTGCCGCCGGTGTTGGCGTCCTCGGTGGCGAAGGGGGGCAGCAGCTGCAAACCGCCGTTCTTGCGGTTCAGCTCCCACTCCTGGGTGTTGCTCAGGTGATCCATCAGGGAGTGGTAGTGCTGCTTGACCAGCACGCCCACGTTGAGGATGCCGGAGTTGACCATGTTGGACAGCGTGAAGTCCACCAGGCGGTAGCGCCCGCCGAAGGGGATGGCGGCCATGTTGCGGTCCTGAGTCAAGGAGTTCAGCGCGTCAATATACATCTCGGAGAAAATAATACCAGTCATTTTCATGGTGGACACCCCCTTAAACGATTTCTTTGGGCTTGATGACGGAGCCGGCGGTGATGGTCCTCTCGTGGCCCACCACGGCGATGCCCCAGTCTCCATCCAGGTAGTTCTCAGGGTGCTCGCCGATTTTGGCGCCCTCTTCCACCACGCACTGCTGGCCCACGATGCAGTAGCTGACATTGGCGCCCTTGCGGATGACGGTATTGGGCATGATCACCGCTCCGGTGACCACGGCGCCCTCCTCGATCTCACAGCCGGTGTACAGCACGGAGTGCTCCACGCTGCCCCGGATGGTGCAGCCCTCGGCCACGAAGGAGTTGGTCACCTTGGCCCCGCTGCCCAGGCGGGTGGCGGGGGCGGAGTAGTTCCGGGCATAGATGCGGAAGCTGGGGTCGCGCATATTGATGGGATCCTTGGGATCCAGCAGATCCATGTTGGCGTCCCACAGGCTGTCCAGGGTGCCCACGTCTTTCCAGTAGCCCTCGAAGGAATAGGCGAACATGGGCCGCTTGTCCTTCAGGAAGTTGGGGATGATGTTCTTGCCGAAGTCGTTCTCGGAGGTGGGATCGGCCTCGTCGGCGATGAGGTACTGCCGCAGGGTGGCCCAGGTGAAGATATAGATGCCCATAGAGGCCAGGTTGCTCTTGGGCTGCTTGGGCTTCTCCTCGAAGTCGATGACGGCGTCGTTCGCGTCGGTGTTCATGATGCCCATGCGGGTGGCCTCTTCCATGCTGACGGGCATGACGGCGATGGTACACTCGGCGCCCTTCTCCTTGTGGAACTGGAGCATCTTGTTGTAGTTCATCTTATAGATGTGGTCGCCGCCCAGAACGACCACATATTCCGGGTTGTACCGGTCTATGAAGGCGATGTTCTGGTAGATGGCGTTGGCGGTGCCCTTGTACCAGGAGTCGGATTTGGTACCGGTGTAGGGGGGCAGGACGTGGGCCCCGCCCCAGTTGCGGTTCAGATCCCAGGGCTGGCCGTTGCCGATATAGTCGTTCAGCTCCAGGGGCTGGTACTGGGTGAGCACGCCCACGGTGTCGATGCCGGAGTTGATACAGTTGGACAGCGGGAAATCAATGATGCGGTACTTGCCGCCGAAGGGCACCGCGGGCTTGGCGGTGTCCTTTGTCAGGACATACAGGCGGCTGCCCTGGCCGCCGGCCAGGAGCATGGCGATACATTCTTTTTTGCGCTGGAACAAGTTAAACTCCCCCTCAAATTTATTGATCGGACTTTTTCGTGCGGGGCTTGCGCTTGGGCTTTTCGGTCGCCGCCTCGGCGCTGACAGGCTGGGCAGCCTTCTCCGCCTTGGGCTTCCGGCCCGGCCTTTTCTTGGGCGCGGGCTCGGCGGCTTCCACGGCGTCGGCGTTCTTCTTCCTTCCGCGCTTGGGCTTCACGGCCTCTACCGCTTCGGTCACATCGGACTTGACCGTCTCCACCGCTTTCGCGGCCTTGGCCTTCACAGACCTGACCGCCTTTGCGGCCTTTTTGGCCTTAGGCTCCTCGTCCGCCTCGTCCTTGGCGCCCCGGGTGGCCTTGCGCTCATAGTACACGGTGGACATGGGGGGCAGCGTCAGCTCAACAGAGTAGGGCAGGCCGTGCTGCTCCTCCTTCTTGGCCTTGGCGGGGGCCAGCTCCGCGCCGGAGCCGCCGTACTTCACGTCGTCGCTGGACAGCACGGGGACGTAAGTGCCCGCCTTGGGCACGCCGATGGAGTAGTTTTCCCGGAGGACGGGGCAGAAATTGCACACCACGATGACCTCTTTGCCCTTGGCGTCGATGCGGCGGAAGGAGATCACGCTCTGCTGCCAGTCGTCGCAGGAGATCCACTGGAAGCCCTGCCAGTCGGTGTCGTTCTGCCACAGGGCGGGATGGTCCAGATAGAAGTGGTTCAGATCCCGGACGTAGGACTGCATCTGGCGGTGCTTGTCGTAGTCCAGCAGCATCCAGTCCAGGCCCTTCTTCTCATCCCACTCGATGAACTGGGCGAACTCGCCGCCCATGAACAGCAGCTTCTTGCCCGGGTGGGTCATCATATAGCCATAGAAGGCCCGCAGGTTCTGGAACTTGTCCGGATACTCCCCGGGCATTTTGTTCACCAGGGAGCACTTGCCGTGGACCACCTCGTCGTGGGACAGGGGGAGCACGAAGTTCT
>CAZCFU010000138.1:0-4457 GCA_964498005.1 uncultured Oscillospiraceae bacterium
CCAATGGGTGGAGCAGACCCTGTCCTCCATGAGCGACGAGGAAAAAATCGGCCAGCTCTTTGTCCCCATCGGCTACTCCGGCGACCCGGGCTATCTGGAGGGCGCGATGCTCTCCCACCACATCGGCGGCATCATGTACCGCTGCGGGGACTCCGCTGAAATGCAGGCCACCCACCGCTACCTCCAGGAGCACAGCAAAATCCCCCTGCTGATTGGGGCCAACCTGGAGTTTGGCGGCAGCGGCATCGCGTCCGACGGCACCTTCTTCGGCCAGCAGATGCAGGCGGCCGCCACAGGCGAGGCGGAGAACGCCTACCGCCTGGGCAAGATCAGCTGCTCCGAGGGCAAAGCCGTGGGCTGCAACTGGGCCTTTGCCCCGGTGGCAGACATCGACCGCAACTGGCGCAACCCCATCACCAACGTGCGCACCTACGGCGACGAACCGGAGCGGGTGCTGGCCTTTGCCTCTCAATACCTCCGGGCGGCAAAGGAAGAAGGGGTGGCCACCGCCGTCAAGCACTTCCCCGGAGACGGCTGCGACGAGGTGGATCAGCACATCCTTACCAGCGTCAACAGCCTTTCCTGCCAGGAGTGGGACGAAACCTACGGCAAGATTTACAGCGGCCTGATCGACCAAGGGACCCTGTCCGTCATGGTGGGCCATATCGCCCAGCCCGCCTATGAAAAGCATTTTGACCCAGACGCGCCTAATAAGCTCATCCCCGCCAGCCTGTCCCCCGCGCTGTTGAAGGGGCTGCTCCGGGAGAAGCTGGGCTTCAACGGCCTTGTGGTCACCGACTCCACCTGCATGGTGGGCTTCAGCTGCGCCATGGAACGCTCCCGCGCCGTGCCGTACTCCATTGAAGCGGGCTGCGATATGTTCCTGTTCAACAAGGATTTGGATGAGGACTATCACTTCATGCTGGAGGGCTACCGCTCCGGCATCCTCTCGGAGGAGCGCTTGACCGAAGCGGTGACCCGCATTCTGGCTATGAAGGCGGCGCTGGGACTGCATCGGAAGGAAAAGGCGGAGCTGGTTCCCGCGCCCGATGCGCTGGGGATCCTCCGAAACAAAACCCACACCGCCTGGGCGGCGGAGTGCGCGGACAAGGCCGTCACCCTGGTCAAGGACACCCAAAACCTTCTCCCGCTGGATCCGGGCAGGCACAAAAAGGTGCTGTTGGAGATCCTGGGTGACTTCCCCTCCAACGAGCGGGTGCTGTCCACCTTCACCGCCCTGCTGGAGCAGGAGGGCTTCCAGGTGGAGCAGTACGTCCACGAGGATTTCAACACTGCGAAATTCGATGTGGCCACCTTCCGCGCAAGGTATGACCTGGTGATCTATCTGGCAAACGTGGAGAACGCCTCCAACAAGGTGACCAATCGCCTGAATTGGTTCACCTTCTGGGGGAACGGAAACAACGTCCCCTGGTTTGTGGAGGAGCGCCCGGTGCTGTTTGTCAGCCTGGCAAACCCCTATCATCTGGTGGATGTGCCCATGATCAAGACCTATGTGAACTGCTACTCCAACAGTGATGTGATCCTGTCGGCCCTCATGGAAAAGCTCATGGGCCGGAGCAAATTTGTGGGGCAGAGCCCCGTTGACCCATTCTGCGGCAAAGACTATTTGAGGTGGTAACAATGGGCTTCAAAGCAATTATTTTCGACCTGGACGGCGTGATCTGCTTCACCGACGAGTACCATTACCTGGCCTGGAAAGCCACGGCGGACAGCATCGGCGTCCCCTTTGACCGAACCGTGAACAATCGGCTCCGGGGCGTGTCCCGGATGGAGAGCCTGGATATCATCCTGGAGAAATGCACCCATCCCTTTTCCATGGCGGAAAAGGAGGTGCTGGCCGAGCAAAAGAACCGGCAGTATCAGGACTATCTCCGGGGGATGACCACCGACGACCTCCCCACCGAGGTCAAGGAGACGCTGGACGGGCTGCGGCAGAAGGGCCTGCGGCTGGCCGTGGGCTCCTCCTCTAAAAACACTCCCCTCATCCTCCATCAGATCGGCCTGGACGGGTATTTCGACGCGGTGGCCGATGGGAACGGCGTGAAGCGCTCCAAGCCCGCCCCCGATGTGTTTCTCCTGGCCGCCGAGCTGTTGAACGTCGACCCGGCGGACTGCCTGGTGGTGGAGGATGCCGTTTCCGGCGCCCAGGCCGCCCACGCCGCGGGGATGAAGGCCGCCTGCGTGGGGGACGCGGCGCAGAATCAGGCGGGGGACTACAACATGGGCTCCATCCGGGAGCTCCTTGAACTGGTATAAGGGGTGACAGCTTTGGAGACAAAAGCCCTCTTTTTAAAAAAAGCGGCGGATCTCATGCCGGTTCTGCAAGAGCGGGAGGTGCGGCCTGTCCGCACGGTCGCTCTGGAGCAGGCGGCAGACGGGGCGGTGTCTGTCACAGCGGCGGAAGCGTTCCACACCCGCCAGCTCCGTGCCGGCGACGTGGTCTGTCTGGATTTTGGGAATCACTTTGTGGGCCGTCTGACCTTGAACCTGGGCTTTTCGGGCAGCCACCCCGATGCCCCGGCGTGGCTGCGCGTCCAGTTTGCCGAGCGGGCCCAGGAGCTGTTTGAGGACGCGGATGCCTATCATGGCTGGATCAGCAAGGGCTGGATCCAGCAGGAGCAGATCCATGTGGACGTGCTGCCCGCGACAGTGGCGCTGCCCCGGCGATACGCGTTCCGGTATGTGAAGCTGACAGTGCTGGATGTGAGCGGCAAGTACAGCCTGAGGTTGACGGACTGCTTCTGCCGGGAGACCACCTGCGCGGACGCTTCCACGCTCCCGGCCTTTCCTTTGGACGACCCGGAGCTGGCCCGGATCGACGCTGTGGCCTGCCGTACCTTACGCAATTGTATGCAGACCGTATTCGAGGACGGCCCAAAGCGTGACCGCCGCCTCTGGCTGGGAGATCTCCGCCTGCAGGCGCTGGCCAGTTACGCCACCTATCGAAATGATGACTTGGTAAAACGCTGCCTGTACTTATTTGCGGGAACCGCCAACAAGGACGGACGATTGGCCGCCTGTCTCTTTACCGAGCCGGAGGTGGAGGCGGACGACACCTATATGTTCGACTATTCTCTGCTCTTTGTCCCCACCCTGCGGGATTACTGGAACGCCACCGGAGACCGGGAGACGCTGAAGGAGCTTTGGCCCACCGCACTGCGGCAGGTAGAGCTGGCGCGGAAGTGCTTTGACGATACGGGTTTGATCTGTGACTCCGATGTGCTGGGCTGGTGCTTTGTGGATTGGAACCTGAACCTCAACAAGCAGGCCAGTGCCCAGGCCATTTACTTATACTGCCTGAATGCTCTGATGGAGCTGGCGGACGAGCTGAAAAAACACGCGCTCAGCGCCCGGCTGGAAGAAGAATATCAGGCAAAAAAAGAGCGGGCTTTTTCCGCCCTCTGGGACAACGAAAAGCAGGTTTTTGCCAGCGGCGCAGGCCGTCAAATCTCTTGGGCCAGCCAGGTGTGGATGGTGCTGGCCGGCGTACTGGAGCCCTCGGAGGGGGCGGCGCTTCTCCGGCGCATCGCCGCCATGCCGGAAGCGGAGAAAATGGTGACGCCGTACCTCTACCACCACTATGTGGACGCGCTTCTTTCCGTGGGAGAACGGGATCAGGCGCTGAATGTGCTCCGCGGCTACTGGGGTGGTATGGTGGAACAGGGGGCGGACACCTTCTGGGAGCTTTACGATTCCTCCAATCCGAATGAATCGCCTTATGGCGGGACGATTGTGAATAGTTTCTGTCACGCATGGAGCTGTACACCAACCTACTTTTTGCGGTGTGGCAGCTTGGGTGAAGCTGCTTCCGTAAAAAACTAAATGGGGTAGAAGCGGGGTAACCGTGCCGCAAATGGGAGCCCCGAAAAGATTGTATAAAAGCGAATAAAAGACATCCTTTAGCTTGCATTGAATAAAGAAGTGCGCTTTTTTGTCTGATATAGAACGTCTGTTTTATGGCGCGAAATGCCCGCGCTGGGGCCGATTTGTTCACAGGGACAGCCCCAGCGCGGGCAATATATTTTTGCATTGTTCGCGAATGCGATGCAAATCCGCGAACAATATGACAACCGAATATATCGCATTTGCGAACAACGCAAAGTTCTTTTTGACGAACAAAGCGTTATTCGTGTTAGCGAACAATAGCAATGGGCTTACTGTTCGTCCGCACGAACTATATCAGCAAATCATTTCAACGAAATGCACCATTCGTACAAACGAATAATATTACACACCAAACCATGCTTTACACAGCGTGTCATTTTTGAAAAATCTTGTGTAAAATCTCAATCTGGAAACCGTTGGGACGCAACGGTTTGCGGTGTCGTTTACACAGTTGTGTATGAAAATACACAAAAATTTTGCGACCATTTACACAACGATTTTTGCCACGACATCAGGTGCCCAGCCGTATGGGTCGGGGGCGGAACGGTAAC
>CAZCFU010000139.1:0-4413 GCA_964498005.1 uncultured Oscillospiraceae bacterium
CCGCCCAGGCCAGGATGTTGGGGCCGGTGCCGGCGGGGTCGTGGCGGGTGAAGCGATCACCCTTCTCTGTCTCGCAAATCGCCCGGCAAATGTAGCCGTCCTTATGCTGGTTGGCGTAGAAGTTGTCCAGGGTGCGCTGGAATGGGAACACGTTCACGCCGTATTTGCCGAAGAGAGTCATAAAGGCGGCGTCCCACATAAACAGGAATTCGTTGAAGGCCGAGTCGATGTAGTTGGACACCATGCCGTCCCCGGATTTTGCGGCCCGCAGGTGGGCGAATGCCAGCTCCCAGGCCTTGTCATAGCAACGCACCGCGTCCTCGTGCCCCTCCCACACCAGGGCGGGCAGGACGGCACGGCTCTCCTCCCAGGCGGGCAGGGGCGAGGTGTCCTTCTCCCTGCCGATAAAGGGATTGCGCTCCACCAGAGGGTCGGCATCGTAGGTGCTGGCAGCATTGATGGGATAGACAAGTGATTTCATATAAGCCTCCAAAATGGACGCGGGACGCTCACCCAGGGGCGTCCCGTTTTTTATTTGCACGTCCAGAAGTTCAGGTTGTGCTCCTTACAGATTTTCCGCACCACCACCGCTGCCAACACCACTGCCAAGGTGAAGTACAGCGCGTTGCTCACCGCCAGGCACAGGCCGATGGTATTGGGCCCGTCGGCGCGGCCCATGGTGGTGAAGTGCTGGAGGTAGTACAGCACCGGGATGCGGAACACAAACACCCGGCAGAAATTCATCATTAGGGTGAGCTTCGTCCTGCCCACGCCGTACATCAGTCCCATGATGGCGGAGACGATCCCCAAGGGGATCACCGTGATGGCCTCGTAGTGGTAGACCTGGGCGATCATGGCGGCAAACTCGGCGTTGCCCGCGGAGTAGGCCGTGCAGATGGGTCCCAGAAACAGCAGGATCAGCCCCGTGACCATTGCCCCCGCCACCGTGTCGATGAGCACCATGTACTTGAACCCGGATAGGGCCCGGGCGGGCTTCTCGCCGCCGGTGTTCTGGCTGATTACCGCCGAACCGCCCTCTTGGATGCCGTTTTGGATGGTGAGGCAGGCCCCGGCCACGTGGTTGGACACCGACACCGCCCCCACCGTGTCCGGGTGGTAGCCCAGATCCTCCCCCACGCACATGGAGTTGACCACCGTCTTGCCGTAGGAGAACGCGAACTTCTCCACAATGATGGGGAAGGACAGCCGGAGCATAGGCCCCGCTTTGCGGAAGTGGATGGAGTTCAGACTGAACCCAAACAAATTGTCCTTCTGCTGCATGAAGTAAAGCCCCGCGCCCATGATGACGCACTGGGCCAGCACCGTGGCCAGGGAGAGCAGGGTGATGGTGGGCTGGCCGAAGCCCAGGGGCTCCCAGCCCAGCACGAAGAAGGCGGACAGCACCAGCTTGGTAATCGCCATGGCCAGGTTCAGGACAAAGATGCGCCGGGAGTTGCCGCGCGCCCGCTCAATGGCGATGTACACGCTGTTGAAGAAGCCGATGACCATGCCCACGATCTCCAGGATGAAGTAGCCCGTCCCCTGGGTGATCATGGCCTCCGGCGTGTGGAACAGCCGCAGCAGCGGCGCGGCGAAGGGCACGAATATGGCCAGGATCACGCCGCTGAGCAGGGCGCACATGGCGTACAGGGTACTGACCCGCTCCTTCACCAGGTCGTAGTCCCCCGCGCCAAAAGCCTCGCTGACCTTGATGCTGGAGCCCGCCGCCAGACCGCCGCCCAGGGCGGAGATGGTGACGCTGATCTGGGACAGGTAGGCCACCGCCGTCACCGTGGAGGAGGAGATCATGGCGGCCAGCATGGTGTCCAGCAGCTTGAACAGCTCGTTCATCAGCTGGAACAGGGCCAGCGGCAGACACACATGGAGCAGCACCCGGCCCATCTGCCCGCTCAAAGCGAATTCGCGGAATTGCTTGTCATTCCGGGATAGTTTTGCCATGGGAAATCAGTCCTTTGCAATGGCTTCAATCCGGGAAAGCTCGTCGTCGGTGAAGTCCGGCTTGTTCAAAGCCGCGATGTTTTCGATAATCTGGGACGGGCGGGACGCCCCGATCAGCGCGCTGGTCACCGCCGGGTCGTGCAGGCACCAGGCCAGCGCCATCTGGGCCAGGCTCTGGCCCCGCGCCTTGGCGATCTCGTTGAGCTGGCGCACCTTTTTTAGCTTGGCGGGGTCCAGGGAGGCCTCCCGGAGGAAGCGCCCGTCGGTGCGTACCCGGCTGTCGGCGGGGATGCCGTTGAGATACTTGTCCGTCAGCAGCCCCTGCTCCAGGGGCTTGAACACGATGAGCCCCTGGTGGTTCTCCCGGGCGAAATCCTTCAGGCCGTTCCGCTCATTCTTCCGGTTCAGGATGGAGAAGCTGTTCTGGTGCATCACGAACGGCGTTTTCAGCTCCTTGAGGATAGCCGTGGCCTGGGCGGCCCGCTCCCCGTCGTAGTTGGACAGGGCAACATACAGCGCTTTGCCGCTGCGCACCGCCTGGTCCAGCGCCAGCATGGATTCCTCCAGCGGCGTGTCGGGGTCCATGGTGTGCATATAGAAGATGTCCACATAGTCCAGCCGGAGCCGCTTCAGGCTCTGGTCCAGGCTGGCCAGCAGATGCTTGCGGGAACCCAGCTGCCCGTAGGGGCCGTCCCACATCTCGCAGGCGGCCTTGGTGCTGATGATCAGCTCGTCCCGGTAGGCGTGGAACTCTTTTTTGAGGATGCAGCCCAGGTTTTCCTCCGCCGCGCCGGGGCCGGGGCCGTAGTTGTTGGCCGCGTCGAAGTGGGTGATGCCGTGGTCAAAGGCTGTGGTGAGCATGGCGGTCATATTTTCCATCGATGCCGTCTTGCCGAAGTTGTGCCACAGCCCCAGGGACAACACCGGCAGCTTCAATCCGGTGTTCCCCGCCCGGCGGTATTCCATGGTGTTGTAACGGGTGCTGTTTGCGATATACATGGAATTTTCCCCCTAAAATTTGGACGAATAGAGATCCATCTCGGGATACTCCCGCAGGCCCTCCGGCAGGAGCGCGTCGGTGAGCACCACGTCTGCCTTCACGTTGACCAGGGTGTCCCCGTCATACCAGTGCTCCCAGGGGCCCAGGGCGGCCTTGTGGCGGTCCGATGTGAGTTTGTCCAGCGAAAAGACCGCGGCGGTGAGGTGCTTTTCGCAGGATGTGGCATCAACCCGGCGCTTGGCCCCCGCCGCCAAGGCCAGGTTCCGCACCCAGCCGTAGAGCCCCATCATAATCTCCGTCTGCACCACCAGGTTGTTGAGGAAGAACTGCCGCCGCTCCGCCGGCACGTCCTCTGCGGCGCGAATCAGTTTGTGATAGAGGGCCTGGAACCGGCCCAGTCCGGTCTCCGCCGCGTTTTGGTAATAGGCGATGAAATCGTCTGCGCTGTCAAAGGCGTACAGCCGCTTGTTCTGGATATCCTCCCGGCGGAATTGGCCGGTTTTGATGATCTCAATGAGCTTCAGCGCCACCCTCCGGCACATGCCGTCCATCAGGCGCATCTGACCGGGGACCAGGGTGCGGTCCATCTCGTAAAAGCATCGGAAGTATTCCCGGTACAGCTCCACCAGCCCCTCCGGGTCCTTTCCGCCGAACTGGGAGCGGCACCAGTTCAGCTGAAATGCTTCCAGGTCAAAGCGCTCAATGTCCCAGGTGATGGCCGCCACGCAGGCAATGCCGTAGAGGTGTTCCCGGATGTTGGATACGTTGAGCACCGAATACCGGGAGTCCCCCTTGGCCACGGCGGCCCGGTAGTTGTAGAGGATCTTCTCCGGGTCGTTGCCCTGGACCAGGTGGGGTCCGCAGCCCCAGAACGCCACATGATAATACACACCGTAGTCCGTACCGGGGTTCCGGGGGGTGTCGTAATAGCCGGGCCCCCACATCTGCTCCGGGGCGAAGTCCGCCTGGATGACGATGGTGCCCTCCGGGAAGGTCAGCGCGTTTTCTTTGTAGAGCTCCATGCCCTCCATCCACAGGGTGGAGGTGGACAGGAGCTCGTGTCCGGCGTACTCCCGCTTCACGATGTCCATCTGGCGCTGGATGGCGTGGGAGATGAGCGCACCCCGGGCCTCGGTGGTGGGAGGGATAGAGTCGTTGTTGTGCCACACCGGATGATCCCCCCGGCCCCGGAGGCCCAGCTGCCAGATCACGTTGTCGTACTTCGCCCATTTGTGGATGTACCGGGTCCAGATCTCCTCGTAGAACTCCGGATGATCCACATAGTTGATGTTCTCGATCCCTGTGCCGGCGTAGTCCCGGTCGATGGTAAATTGATGCACCCCCACCGGCTCCTGGTGGTGCATGGACACGAACAGGCCCCGCTCCGTGACAAGCTTTACCAGCGCCTCCTCGGCGGGATTTTCGATGTCCAGGTGGGAGCAGGGGATGAGCAG